>CAYODE010000001.1:0-43060 GCA_964402685.1 uncultured Aestuariivita sp.
GGATGCCGCCGACAACATCCACGCCCATATCCAGTGCGCGGATTGTGTTTTGCATCGCTGTCGCGTCGCGTAGAACGCCGTCCTGGGGGAAGGCGACCAACTGCAGATCAATGTGGTCTTTGACCTGCTCACGCACCTCCAGAAGCGCTTGAACGCCTGTCAGTTTGTCGTCGCAGGTATCCACGTGGCTTCGGATGGCACCGATGCCCTTTGCAACCGCCAGTTCGCAATACCGTAAAGCGCGTGCGACGATGTCTTCAACCGACTGAATATCTTTCAGCTCTCCCCATAGCGCGATGCCTTCCAGTAAGGTGCCCGACACGTTCATCCGGGGTGTGCCTAACGACAGCGTCGCATCCATATGGAAATGCGGATCCACAAAGGGCGGAGAGACTAGATAACCCGCTGCGTCGGTAACCTCCTTGGCTTCCGCGTCAATACCGCGTTCCACTGCAACGATTTTACCGTCACGGCATGCGATATCCATTTCGGTTTGCCCATCGGTGAGAGCCGCGTTTTTGATCACCAGATCGAACATGGCAGTCTCCTATCGTTGTCCTTTGAACCAAGGCGTCAGTAGGGCACGGGGGTAATCCGCTGAACGCGCCGCTAAGACCAGAGCGATGATTGACAAAATGTACGGCGCCATCAAGAAGGTCTGCCCCGGTACCAGCGCGCCCATTTCGGTCTGCAGTCTTACTTGCAGCGCATCGAACGCGCCGAAAAGCAGCGCACCAAACAGGGCTTTGCCTGGCCTCCAACTGGCGAAGATGACCAATGCAATGCAAACCCATCCACGTCCGTTCACCATTCCAAAGAAAAACGCGTCAAAAGCGGACATCGTCAAAAATGCGCCGCCGAGTGCCATGAGTGCAGACCCTGCAACAATTGCGCCCATCCGCAGTCCATAGACCGAGAGGCCTTGTGCATCCACGCTGTCTGGATTGTCGCCCACCGCTTTGATCGCAACACCAAGCGCAGTGCGTTGAAACACGTACCAGACCAGCAGAACCATCAACAGGGCCAGCCAAGTTAGCGCTGTTTGCTGAAACAGGGCCGGGCCCAGAAAGGGCAGCTCAGAAAGGATAGGGAGATCGAGTGCCTGAAAGGGCTCGATCCGCGGTGGCGACGAGACATTGGGCAATGCGGTTCGATAGGTGAAGTAACTGACAGATGTGGCGAAAAGCGTGATCCCAAGACCAGAGACGTGTTGGGACAACCCCAACGGCACGGTTAGGATTGCATGCAGCAAACCAAAGAGCGCCCCGGCGCAGGCCGCCACAAGGACGCCGCCCCAAAGGCCGCTCCCCAGCCAGACCGCCATCCAGCCGCACATCGCGCCGACGACAAATATGCCTTCGATCCCCAAGTTCAGAACACCAGCTCTTTCACAAATTAGCGCCCCCAAAACCCCAAATATCAGCGGTGTCGCGATCCGAAGGGATGCGGCCCAGAAGCTTTCGCTCAGCAATATGTTCAACAGGTCCATCATGTCGCCGCACCTGCCTTGCCTGATCTGACAATGCGGTACTTGGCGATAAACCCGCCAACGAGCACGCAAAGCAAGGAGACTGAGACAACAAGATCTGCAAGGAACGAAGATACGCCCATCGCACGGCTCATACCATCTGCGCCGACAAACACCGACGCGATGAACAACGCCGCGATGACTACACCAATCGGAGACAAACCGGCCAGCATGGCCACTACGATGCCCGTATACCCAAAGCCAGGGGACAGATCGGCGGTCAAATAGCCTTTGAGACCAGCAACCTCACTGACGCCTGCCAAACCCGCGAGGCCGCCCGAGATTATCGCCACGCCAAAAAGCGAGCGGTTCACATTGATCCCGGCGTGGCGCGCGGCAGCGGCGTTTTCCCCGACGGCGCGCAGTTTGAATCCCCAAACCGAACGCGCCAACATAAACTGCGCGATGACAGCGAGTACCACGGCAAGGATAAGCCCCGAGTGTACGCGCATGCGGTCCATCAGCGGTGGCAGCATGCCCTGATCCAAAACTGGCGCTGACTGAGGCCAGCCAAGGCTCATTGGATCTTGCAGCGGACCTTCAAGCATCATCTGCACAAAAATCAGAATGATGAAGTTCAATAGGAGCGTGGTGACAACCTCATCCGCGCCAAACTTGACTTTCAAATACGTGGGCGCGGCCATTCCCGCAGCACCGGCGGCCGCTCCCAGTATGATGATTATCGGAAGCAGTAGGATCCCGGAAATGTCCAAGAGACCGGACCCCACGGCAACAGCCGCCATAGCCCCAAGATAGAGTTGCCCTTCGCCCCCGATGTTCCACAGCTTTGCGCGAAAGGCCAAAGCAGCAGCAAGTCCGGTAAAGATCAGCGGCGTCGCCCGGGTCAGCATCTCGGTGATGGCAAAGACGGACCCGAATACGCCTTTGAACATTTCGCCATAGGCTGTGATCGGGTTGGCTCCGGCGGCCAGCAACGGGATCGCAGCAAACGCAAGCGAGATCAGCGCTGACAGAACCGGTACGCCGACGGAGAAAGCTTTTGAGGTCGCCTCACGCGGTTCAATTCGGATCATACCGCAACCCCCGCCATCATAAGACCGATTTGTTCGCGATCATTGATTGGGGCCTCTGTCATCTGTCCATCCCGGATCACGACAATCCTGTCAGCCAAGCCAAGAATTTCGTCCAAATCCTCTGAAATCAAAATAACTCCGGCGCCGCGCGCCCGCGCCTCAAGCAACCTGCGCCCAACCGTGGCTGCCGCCCCCATGTCCAAGCCACGAGTGGGCTGATTGGCGAGGATCAACCGTGGGGACCGTTCAAAGACGCGGGCAAGGATCAGCTTTTGTATGTTTCCGCCAGAGAGCAATCGCGCTGACGCATCTACCCCTGGACCACGCACATCATACGCTTGCGCCAACCGTGCTGCATTTTCGGATATGGCCTCTCGTCGCAAAAGGCCACGAGACTGGATTTCGGGGTCATCAAGACGTTCGATCACCATGTTTTCCGCCACGCTCATAGCGCCAACGATACCTTCATGGTGCCGGTCCTCTGGAATGCGTCCGACACCGGCCTCAACCATACGTGACGGCGTTGGTCGCGATATGTCCTGTTCGTCTATTGCGATCGTACCCGAAGTTGGTTGAACGAGACCTGCAATAACCTGAGCAAGCCCGCTTTGCCCGTTTCCTGAGATACCCGCAATGCCCAGGATTTCGTTCGAATTGACGGTCAGGCTCACGTGGTCAAGCGTCTCGCGCTGCGAGCGCCCCGGGACCGACACATTCATTAGCCTCAGAACCGGCACACCAGGTGACATCTCTTGCCGGGCTACTTTTGGTGTGTCGGCGCCAACCATCATGCGCGCAATCTTCGCTTCATCCGCTTCCGCGGTTGCCATTTCACCAACTTTTCTTCCATGGCGAAGGACAGCGATCCGATCTGAAAACTCCAGCACTTCACGCAGCTTGTGACTGATGAAAATGACGGACAAACCCTCTTTGATCATGGATCGGATGTTGCCGAACAGCGTGTCCGCCTCTTGCGGGGTCAGCACCGCTGTAGGTTCGTCCAACACGAGGATGCGCGCATCGCGATAGAGCGCTTTGAGGATTTCCACCCGTTGGCGTTCGCCGACGGAGAGCTGCCCGACCGGCACGCTCAGTGGGGCCTTCAGACCGCTTCGTTCAATGATACCTTCAATCTTTTTTTGAGCCGCTCTGCGATTGCGTTTGATCGATCGCAGCGGCTCGGATCCCAAGGTTATGTTGTCGAGCGCATTGATGTTCTCCGCCAGGGCAAAATGCTGGTGGACCATGCCGATTCCCGCCGCGAGGGCAGCTTGCGGGTGGCCAAGCGGCAACGCATGCAGATCTCCGTTCGTGTCCGCGACCTCGACCGTTCCGGCATCAGGCAAGTAATGCCCAAACAGCATGTTCATCAGCGTCGTTTTGCCTGCCCCGTTTTCACCGAGCAAAGCCAGCACTTCGCCTTTTTGCAACGTCAAGGAAACGTCATCATTCGCAATAACGGAACCAAAGCGTTTGCTGAGGCCGTTCAGCCTTAGGACTGCGTCTTTTGTCATAAGAAAGGGGCCAGCCAGACCGGCTGGCCCAACGGCCTCAGTTGTCGGAAACAGGGCGCTGATCGTTGACGTTCACGCGAAACAGCCCGCCCAGGATATCCGCCTCCTTGGCTTTTACAGCGGCAACTGTTTCTGGCGCGATCAGGCTTTCATCCATCACCAGAGATCCACCACCAAAGGCCATGAAGCTGAACTGACCATAATCGATCGCTTCGAAATTACCTGCGGCAACGTTCTCAACCGCTTTATCGATGGTCGCTTCCATGTGCCAGATCGCCGATGCCAAAATCGTTCCTGGGTAATCGCCCGACGTGTCGATCACGTTGCCGATTGCGGGCACTCCGCGCTCCACCGCCGCGTCGGAGACGCCAAAGCGCTCAGCGTACATGACGTCAGCACCGGCATCCATCATGGCAAATGCGCTCTCTTTCGCTTTTGGCGGATCGTACCAGCTGTCGATGAAGTTCACGAGGAATTTGACATCCGGGTTTACCTCGCGTGCACCGTCCATAAAGGCGTGCATCAAGCGATTGACCTCTGGGATGGCGTAGCCGCCGACCATGCCAATCAGGTTGGATTCTGTTGCCGCCCCGGCAATCATACCAGACAGATAAGATGGTTCATGGATCCAGTTGTCAAAAACCGCAAAGTTTGGCCCAACCGGTCCAAATGAGGATCCCATCAGAAAGGCAGTTTCCGGATAATCGCTCGCCACTTTGCGCGCGGCACGTTCCAGACCAAAGACTTCGCCTACGACAAGCTGCATGCCCTGCTCGGCATACTCGCGCATCACCCTCTCATAGTCGGTATTCGCGACGTTTTCCGAGAACGTGTATTCAATGTCACCCCTTTCAGCGGCGGCATTGAGAGCCTTGTGGATACGGCTGATCCATTGCTGTTCGACTGGCAAGGTATAGATAGCGGCGACCTTGATTGCTTCGGCTGCAGCAACGCCAGCAGAGGCAAGAGTGGAGGCAGCGACAGCGGCTGCTAGAAACACCCGTCTTGTGGCTCGAAAATTCATTGGCACGTTTCCCCCGTGTTGTTTGTTTGACCATATAGACGTGGCAACTTTTTCTCAGCCGGTCAAATTTCTTTCGTCAAGGCGGCCCCAATCGGTCGCTTCTTTAGTCGGATCGAGGGATGCTCGGACAAAAAAGTTCGAATGTGCAAATATTTTCGGCAGACTGCACCTTTGCATCAATAAATTGCAGCTGGTTACTGAGAGCTCACAAGCCGATGGTCGAGGAGCGCCGATAAGAACCTAAACCGAATTGCAGTTGTAGGAACATCTATGGATTGATCAAACTTGCCGACTTGCGCGCTAATCCAATGCTGCCACTGTAATGGGATCGGTAAGTCCATAGCCATTAAACTGCGTCGAAAGGCTGGCCGAATACGCGCCCAACCCGCGAAATATGACGTAGTCTCCTTCTCGGGCACTTTGGGGCAAATGCAACGGCTCGGGTAGTTTGTCGATGCTGTCGCAAGTCGGGCCGAACACAGTAAACGACATAGGATCGCCTTCGCGCAGCGTTCCATCGGGCGCCAAAACCTGCACGCGATCCACCATCACCATGTCACGTGTCTCGGCCAAGCCGCCGTAGATGCCGTCGTTCAGGAACATGTCTCCCCGGTCTCGGATCGCCTTGATCCGCGCGCCGATCGCGAAGGCGTCCGCCACCATCGCTCGCCCTGGTTCGCACAGCAGCTCTGGACATTGCCCATCGAAAGCTGTCGCCCCGGCTTGGGCGATGCCAAAGAATATCCGTTCCAAATCAGGCGCATCACCAACACGGTGCGATGCAAATCCACCACCAACATTGAGGCGGGCAAGTTTGACATCTGCTGCCTTGGCAACGTCAGCTGCGATCCGAATGTAGCTTTCCCAAGCAAATGGATCGTCGCATTGCGTGCCAGGGTGGAAGGCCAAGGACGGTAGAAAGCCCATGTCACGGACCTGCCCTAACAGAGTAACGGCCTCTTTTGGTCCGACACCGAACTTCGATCCGAAATCATATGCCGCACCGCTGACGGGCAAGGCAAGACGCACTGTGATTTCGCGGTCTCTCGGGACGTCTGAAAGCTTCTCCAACTCCTTTGAGCAATCAATTGAATAGGAAGCCACCCCGAGAGAGATGGCCGTTGCCACTTCGTCGCGAGATCGAACCGGGTTATTGTAATGCAAAACGGCCGAAGTGCTAACGGCTCGCACGGCCATCATTTCTTTTGGGCTGGCAACGTCAAAGGCTGTTACGCCTGCTGACACGAGGTTCGCCAAAACCTCGGACCCAGAATTGGCTTTGACCGCATAAGTAACGAGCCCCGGAAAACCATCCAAAAACCGCCGCGCTGTTTCATTAAGAACCATAGGAGCGAAATAAAACATAACTTCATCTGGTGTCTGTCGGCTCAAATGCACCGCCGGGGTAGGCCAATGCGGAAGTTCGTGCATGGATCGCCTCACTGCTTTTTCTTAATTGATCCATAGTTTTTCGTCGATCTCACCTAAAGATTTGACTAAAACGACGAAATAACTGAACAAAATGATAGAAAATAATGCAATTAGACGAGAAAGATCAAAAACTCCTGTCTCTCTTGCAGGGCAACGCGCGGTTACCGATCGCAACCTTGGCGCGTGAGTTGGGTTTGGCTCGGACCACAGTTCAATCGCGTATCGAACGCATGGAAGCGCAGGGTGTGATTGTCGGCTACTCGGTCAGATTGAGCCACAAGGCGCAGGCACCGATCCGCGCAACCGTTCTGATTGCCATCGAGCCGCGAACAGGCCCTACAGTTCTGTCGCGCCTCCGCTCATTGCCGTCGGTCAAAACTGTGAACACTACCTCAGGTCGGTTTGATCTCATTGCGCTGATCGAAGCGACGGACACGGAGGCTCTGGACGATGCCCTAGATAGGATAGGGGAGGCCAAGGGCGTAAAGAGCTCTGAAAGCTTGATTCATTTGTCGACCAAACTTGATCGAGGATGACAAGTCACACTCTGCTTGCTCGGCCGTTTGGAACGCCTCACCTTGCGATCTAAGGAGCAATAAATTTGTGACCTTCACTTCAGATATTCTGATATCTGTCTTGAAGGTCTTTCAGAGCCCAACGATAAGGTGCAGGACCAAAGCTGACCCGAGATGCGCCAAGTTCTGCTGCCTGCTGAACGCTCTTGAGCCCTCCCATCATCATCACGTTCACGGGCAGACCAGACGCTTCGACGATGCTTGCGACAAGCGTGGGCTCTGTTAGGCCTGGGATGAAAAAGCAGTCAGCGCCAGCGTCTCGATAAGCCACTTCTCGTTCTTTCGCTTCCATCAAGAGATCTCCGTGTGTTGATGGGTCTGTGCTCAGGAACAGGTCAGTGCGTGCATTCATAAAGATAGGGACGCCTTCTTGTCTCGCCATAGTCTTTATCGTTCGGATCCGATCCGCCTGTTCAGACATCGGATAAAGACCCTCACCCTGGACGATCCGGTCTTCGAAATTGATGCCGACAGCGCCCGCGCGGATAACTTTGCGCACATTCTCCGCGAGGTCGCTTCCCCCTGCGGCGTACCCACCTTCAAAGTCAACGGTCACAGGCACTTCTACGGTTGCACAAATGCGTTCAACAATCGTCAGCAGCAATGCGAGAGGGATTTCTTCTCCATCGGCAAAACCTTGTGCCGCCGCAACCGACCAGCTTCCTGTTGCAACAGCATTTGCCCCGGCTTTGGCAACGGCCTTCGCCGTGCCGGCGTCCCAAATGTTATAAAGAACGACTGGGTTGCCCTTTTGGTGCAAGGCCGAAAACTTCTCAGCTTTCTGAGCTTGTGACATGAGCGTCTCTCTCTTCTGGGGAGCGCACATACTGCCGCTCGATTTCGATAAGTTTTTGTTTTCGCCAAAGTCCGCCGCCGTAACCGGTCAATGACCCGTCGGCGCCAAGCACGCGATGGCACGGAATAACGATCGCAATCTGGTTCGCTCCATTTGCGCGTGCCACGGCACGGACTGCCGCCGGGCGGCCCAGCTTCCTTGCAATATTGGAATAAGTCTGTGTGTGACCCGCCGGGATTTTGCGCAACGCGTCCCAAACGGTTCTGGTAAATTCTGACCCATGATACGCAATCGGTGTTTCGAAGACGGGTAGCTTGCCTGCAAAAAAGGCCGCCAACTCGGTGCGTATCTGATCGGACACTTGCGTGCGGCCAATTCCGATGCGGCCTTTTGCTACGGCTGTTAGCCGCGTGATCTCTCTCGGAAGCGCTTTTCGCTCAAAGAATTCCAAAAGATGCAGATGGGATGCGTCACAGATCGAAATCATATCGCCAAGTGGTGTCGAGACCCAATCGACAAAGAGGAGGGGATCGGACGACAGGTGACCGGGTGATTTTCCGATCAATTTCAGGATGGCGGTTCTGAACGCACTGGGAGAGTCAAAGCCGGCATCCAATTGACCCTCAATCACAGCTCCACCGCGAGAAAGCGTCTCAAAGCCTTCTCGTAGTCGTCTTTGTCTGGCCATTTCCAGAAAGGTCATTCCGAACTGGCGTTTGAAGCTCCGACGAATGGTGGACAGATCGAACCCCATGCGTTCAATGTCACCTTCCCTCCAACGGTAATCTGGCCGTTCGTCGAGTGCTGCAAGCAAAGACGCAATGGCAGGATCAGCCATCGCCATAGGTTCTAACGGATGGCACCTCTTGCATGCGCGATAACCGGCTTCGATGCACTCACCGACGGTTCCAAAGAAGGTGCAGTTTTCCTTCTTGGGCTTTCGCGCAGGGCATGTCAGACGACAGAATACGCCTGTTGAGGACACACAGACGAACGCCTGCCCATCGAAACGCGCGTTTCGGTCAAGAAGGGCTTGGTAGAGTGTGTCGTGGTTTGGCAAGTCAAAGAGCATGGAAGTAGATTTATCACATACAATAGACCGTGCCGCCTCTAATCAGGCATCAATTTTTGTAATCCTTAGAAAGCGACTTTTTCCAAGTGCGTCCGCTAAATCAGTGGTTTCATTTTGTTCTATCTGTAAGCCGATTTCCCTGTCCTGGGATTTCAGCTTTGAGGGTGGTTTCCCAGGGCGCGATGTCATGCGCCCTGGGTCAAATCAGTTGATCTCTTGCACCTGCATGACCAGATCGCCCCATTTGCGCTGGTTTTCGATGTCGTGCTCCAGACCCTGTTCGTCTGCGATCGTGAACCGTTTGATAGCGGGGGTTTTGCTCGTTGCCTGGTAGAGCCAATAGGCTTCGGCTTTCAGAGCCTCATCGATGGGTTTGTCTATGGATTCGTACACCATCTGCTTGCAGGCATGAATAGAGTCAGCCGGAAACTGTGCGATCCTATTAGCTAAGGCATCGACAAAGGGACCGATTTCGTCCGGCTCCAACGCCTTGTTTATCGTTCCCAGTCGTTCGGCGTCGTCGGCGTCGTAATCCTGTGCGCTCAGAATGATCTCCAACGCCTTGCCAAGACCAGTCTGACGCGCCATGCGTGACGCACCCCCACCGCAAGGAAGTATGCCCATGCCCACTTCCATTTGCATGAACTTGAATTTGCCGCGCGCGGCAAAGCGCATGTCCAACGCGAGTGCCAATTCATGTCCACCACCGCGGGCAAAGCCCTCCAATTTGGCGATGGTTGCCTGTGGTACTTTGCTGATCCGCTCACATACGGCTTGCAAGTCCAAAAGCTGAGCATCTTCGCGCGACACCGCCTCGGTCGACATGTCTTTGAGCAATTCGGTGTCGTAATGGCACACCCAAATTTCGGGGTTCGCGGATTGAAAGATGACAACCTTGGTGTCGCGATCGCGCTCAAGACGCATGGCGAGGCTGTTGAGATCGGCCAGCATCTCTTGGCCTTGCACGTTTACAGACCCGAAATTGAAGGTGACGGTTGCGACGCTGTTTTTAACGCTGACATCAAATGTTTGGAAATTCTCGTATTTCATTGAAGACTCCTTTTCTGATCCTCGACGCAAGACACGCGAGGTTTGAGTTGAGAAAGGTTAGGGGCGTTGCTTTTTACAGTCCGTTTAGGTCATGTACCGTGATGGACGAGGGTGTCGATGGAACGCATGACCTCTGCCGCATGCGTCGGATCAAGCGCTGCGGAATGTGGATTGGCAAATGCGCCACTGTCATTGTCGAAATACGCGCCGGTTGCATCTGCGAAGCGTGATCCCAACGCGGCATCAATCAGTATATCCGCACCGACGTTTAGGTCATTGCCCGCAACACCAAATCCTTCTTTCACCATTTTCGAGGCAAGAAGCGATCCGGGGTTCACAGCAACCATAACCGGGCCGTTGGGTAGGGATTTCGCCCATTCGCGGGTCCAGATTGTGATGGCCAGCTTGCTTTGCGCATAGGCGTCCATGTCGGACAAGCGGACGTTCCCCTCCATAGCCTTCAGGTTCACTTTGGCCTGCGCCGCTGAGGACAGGTTCACCACCCGTCCGTCACTGGGAATAATGGGCAGCAAACGTTCGGTCAGGCGGTAGGGTGCCAGAGTATTGACGACAAAGCGGATGTCCTGGCCGTTGGCCAAAGTCGTTTCAGGCGACTTCAGAACACCCGCATTGTTGATGAGCACATCCAGCTTGTCGTGCTTTGCGCGGATGTCATCGGCCAGCTTTTCGACAGCCGACATGTCGCTCAGATCCGCTGCAAAGACTTGCACATCACCGCCCACTTCGGCGGCAGCAGCGTCAAGTTTTGCGCTATTCCGGCCGTGCAGAAGAACGGTATGACCGGCAGCTGCCAGTTTCCTTGCCGTGAGCAGTCCAATGCCATCGGTCGAACCAGTGATCAGTATGGTTTTGGTCATCCTGTGATCCTTCTAGGAAAAGTTGGGCAGAACGGCGTCTGCCAAAAGGTCGAGTGTTTTGTTGATAGGTGCCTGATTAAAGCGCAGGTTGAGAGCCACATGATTCACCCCAAGCGTTTCAATGTCGCGCAGGTACTTGACCAGAGCATCCGCCCCGGATTGGAAACCCAAGTGAATTGGGCGCGGTGGAGCATCATTTTCAGTCAACAGGTCAACGTAGAGAGATTGCATCACCGGCTTGTCTGGTTGCCCAGCGGCTTTTGCCCGTGCCCGGTAATCGGATATAACTTGGCCTTGCGCGGTCGCATTGCGCGGATAGGTGATCCACCCATCCCCGTTTTGCGACACCCAGTCCGGGCTTTGTTGGCTGCCTCCGGTGATCAAAATCGGAAGACGCGTCCCCTGGGGTTTCGGTAGAAGGTCCATGCCCCCTGAAAGGTTCCCTGCTGACGAATTGAGCGTTGGGTAGGACGTGCCCATGGCGCGGATGTATTCGACGCTCTCGCGGAACCGGTCCCCGCGATCAGCGAAGGTCCTGTTCATGGCGGGATATTCCTCGGGTCGGTCGCCCGAAGCGACACCCAAAATCAAACGCCCTTCAGACAGAACGTCGGCGGAAGCTGCTGATTTCGCGACGTGAGCCGGGTGGCGTAACGGCAGGATGATACTGCCTGTTCCCAAGGCAATGTGATCCGTCACCGTCGCCAGCGCGCCCAGGTAAACAAAGGGGTCAAAGATCTGTCCCGTGTCGCCAAAACTAGGTACGTTGAACGGTACATCGCGGAGCCATAAGGCCGAAAATCCCAGTTCTTCGGCTCTTTGGGCTGCTTGCAAATGACCCCGCATCGATGGCTCAGCCCCAACAGCATAGGCTTCGAGAGGCAGGACAAGTCCGACACTCAACCGTTCAGGACGGAACACTCGGTTATAGCCCGCGTTAATCTGGGGAAATGCCATGTTTTCAGTTTTGTCCAGCATTGTCGCGTCGTCCTTAGTAGCGCACGAGTGTGCGGCTTTCGATGCTTTTTCGGATCGTGGTGACGTCTGGATCTTCGACCATGTCCAAGGCGCTGTGCGCAATCGACGGCAGCCCCCGGTTGTCATAGATGTTAAAGACCGCAATGTCGTCCGGGGTCATTTTGGATTGATATACCCAATCGTGGCTTGGACTGCCGACTAAGCCCATGATCTGCCCTTTGCGATCTGGGTAGATCAGATCAAGCAGGACCCAATCCTCAGCTGCGACAGAGGCAGGACGCACAAAGCCCAGAGGAGCAGAGTTGATCGGGTGATCTATAGGTCGCCATATGTTGATGAATGCGTAGTGCCCCGCCGACCATTCGTGCGCTTTTTCAGGACCCAACAGATCAGTAAGACGTTGCTCGGCGCCTTCCTTGCTGTAGTCACTATGTACATTGCGTGCAGGTTTTCGCACGGCGTTCGGGTCGTCCACTCGAACCGTATGATCAAAAACCACTACATCGCGTGCACCAAGGGTGGTTTGCAAAAACGCTAACAATTCCCTGTCATATGTGTCTTGCCAACCGGTGTTTGAGAAGTCTGTGACCCGCGATGGAACGCGAGCAAATTCGACAGCGTCCGTTTTGAAAGTCGCGGACGCTTCTGCAGCACGTACGTCGCTGACTGTGATCGGCGTAGACTTGAGTTCAGGGGAAATCAAGTTGCCCACGATGCCGCCAGCGTCAAGTTCAAATGCTTGTCGGTGTGGCTTATGCACATGGTAGTTCACTGTTGCGCTACGTGTCATGGATGCCTCCTATCGTCCTGTGTGTGCTGCACATATGACTTCTAGCCATTCAGATAAAAACAGCCTAAATTCGGATTTAAAATTCGGATTTTGGATATAATGGGTCTTGATACGGATGCTTTGCGCCTCTTTGTGATGGCGGCGGAACTGTTGAACATCAGTGCAGCAGGGCGACGGTTGGGCTGGGCACCAGCGGTGTCGAGCGCGAAGCTGGCCAAACTAGAGCAGTATCTTGGATCCGAATTGCTTCATCGGACCACGCGCAAAGTTTCTCTTTCGTTGGAAGGTGCCGAGTTTCTGCCGTTCGCCCGCGAGATCATAGCTCAAGAGGATGCGGCCCTCGCTGCTTTGGGCAAGAAAACAACGACCCTGCGTGGAACCCTGCGCTTTGCTGCGCCAAGTACATTTGCGCAGCTCTACATTGCGCCAATCCTGCCAGAGTTTCTGAAGCAGCATCCAGAAATCACGCTGGATCTGCGCTTGTCGGATGTTCCGTTTGATCTCATTGAAGGCAGCTATGACTTGGCACTTCGGAATGCGCCCTTGTTTGATACAAGCTTGAAAGGACGAAAGCTTGCAGATGATCGACGTATACTCTGTGCTGCTCCTCGATACTTGGCAGACTACGGCGTTCCAAAAACGCCAGCGGATCTGGCCTCACATACGCTGATTGCCTTCCGTGACCGCCAAGCCCGCGCTCTCAAAAGTTCTGGGGGTGCGAAAGGGGTATTCGATCCGGCAGGGGCGAAGAACCAGATCATCATCGATGACGGCAACAGTCAGATCCGCGCAACACTCGCGGGCGCGGGCATCTCCTTGAATGCTGTTTGGAGCGTAAGTGCTGAGATTGCTGCGGGCCGTTTGATCCGGGTCTTGCCAGATTTTGAAGCTGCCGAAGACAATGTTCTTTGGTTGATTTACCCGAAATCCAACGTTCTCTCTCCGAAAGTACGGGTGTTTATGGACTTTCTGATTGCAAAAATTGGCCGGGCCCCGCCATGGGAAGCGCAAGGTGACGGCTTTTGATCTTTGTTCGCAAACGAACCGGTTTCAATCTACAATCATGAAGAGGTATTCGGTGGCGCTTTGTGGCGTATGTGTGTCGCGCGATGGCGTCACAACGTAATTCAGTTCCTGCGTTTCCCAATGTGCGGAATGGTACCCAGATTTAATCGGCACAACCGCAAAATGTCAGAAGCGGTGTCGTCTGTATCCTCTTGGCGTCAAAGGCATGGGCGGCGCTCGTTCAGGTATGCCCGGCTACCCGAACGATACGGTCATCGTTCTGGGTGAGAAGGGCAAAAATGCTCTTTGTTGGCGAGGCAGACAACTATCGATGTCGCCCGCATCCAAACCCTTTCTTGGGGTTTCCGAAGCACCAAGTAACGTCGCTGCAATGGCGGCTGAACAAAGAACAACGCCCTAACTCCTTTGGCGCCGCGACCTGTGGGTCGCGGCGCCGTTTTTGTTTGCGAGTACGCCACTCAGTACTGGCAGCCAGTGGATCAGCTTGCTTCTGGAGTCAGGATCGCCAGCGCTTCATCGATCATCTTGATGGCGCGCCGTTCCGAGGTTTTCGCATCATCCGGTTTCGGGTCCGGCGGCGGAGGTAGATCATTGCGCAGGCTGGGTAGCCCGGCCCCTTGATACTCTGCCGGCAACCCCAGGTCCGAGCAGCTCTCCTTAATTGCTTGAAAAAGTGCATTGGCCCGATCCGCGGTGCGCGGCATATTCCGCAACGCGTCCTTTTCCTGCAACAAGCGAGCTGCGAAGCCAGCGACATGCGGACAGGCCATCGAAGTTCCATCCCACGCTGCGTAGCTATCGCCCGGAATGGTCGAGATAATGGCGACGCCCGGTGCGCAAACGTCTACTTCTGGCCCAAAACATGTGAAGCTTGCAGCGAAGTAGTCACCCACTGCTTTATCACTAATCCGGCTAGCATGGGCGCTGTCGGCTGGAAAACTACCTAGTTTTCCCAACGCTGCAACGGCAAGCACAGTTTCGTATTTCGCCGGGTACATCACCCCAGACGCAGAATTGCCTGTTGCCGCGATACACAGAATTCCGGCATCCCGCGCATCCAGCAGCGCGTCTTCAAAGCCTTGATCGGATCCCTTGCCGCCAAGCGACATGTTCACCACGTCGATCTGATTGTCGATGCACCAATCTATGGCTTTGATCAGCTTGGAAATCCGTGCCTGAGGAAAGACACGGTTTGCAAAAACCTTCACCCCTGGCGCAGTGCCGCCAACAATGCCAAACGCGTTGTCGACGCCGGAAACCATGCCGGTTACGTGGGTGCCATGGCCAGAACCATCATTGGTCCAGGTCGTATCCGGATCGGCGCTATCGCCAAAATCACGCCCACCTTCGGGATCCAAATCTGGATGGCTCCCGTCGATGCCGCTGTCGATAACGGCAACGCGGACTTCAGCATTTGCGTCTGTCGGCTGGTCCAGCCCCATGTCTGCCATTCCCCAGCTTTGCAATTGCGCCTCTGGGAAGTCCTCTTGTCCAACACCTGCACCCAGAGGAGTGATCGTTATTGTATTGACCCGCCCGGTGACCAGGGCAGGGCGCTTGACCACCCGTGACCAATATCCGCCGACTGGCTTCACGATCAGTGTGCGCAAACTGTCAAGCGTCTCCTCGAACATCGTCAGATCGACGCGGCCTTGCGCGTTGGTTAGGCCTTCATCATACCAAAGCGAGCCTTGCAGTGAGACCTTGGCGCCCGAAATCTTTTGTCCGTCTGGGCCTTGCACGCGGATCTTGAATGACAATTCCTGATCGGTGTCAGCCAGGAAATGGTTCATGGGCAAAACCATTTGCTCGACCAGGCCATCTCTAAACTGATCATATTCGATGTCTGGCGCAATGATCAGGTTGTTGCCGTGCCGTCGCTCCATCGCTTTTTTGACATCTTCGGTCATCTCAACGACCGAGGTGTGATGACCACGGCGTGAGTTTTCCAGCCGATCGATAACACGTGCGGCCGGTTCTGCCTGACCGTCAGCAGTCTGAACTGCGAACTCCTGCGCCAGTGTTTCGATCTGTTGTTCAACATCGGCGAGGTTGATATCACCAGCGCCTTGGCCTTCGACGCCTTCGCGGCGTGGTTTCGAAATCCGATAAATCTCTTTGCGTGAGGTGATCTCTGACATAGGACCCTCCTAAAATTGTCTGGTTTCTCTCAGGCGCGCCGTGGCGTTTAGCCGAAGAACTCTTCGATTGCCGCAAGGCGGGCCTCGATCCGGGTAAGTCTGTTGCTCAAATCGCTCCCTTCAGGATCATCTGGTGTGTCAGGGCTGTCGGTTTCAGTAACGATGCCTTCCAACAGGTCGCGCGCTTCGCGAAGGGCGCGAACCGCTTTTTCACGCGGAGCGGTATCATCGAATGGATTGACGGCATCATCCCCATCCGTTTCCTCCATGAATGCATCCAGATAGGCCATTTGTTCGGTCAACGAACTCTGCGGTGTGATGGAATTTTGTGTCGGCATGAAATGTTCCAATTTGCTAAAATAAATCCGGTGAAGGGTCGTGCGGAACACCACACGACCCCCCAGGCATAGGGCTTAGCTTGCGCAGGACCTGAAGCAGCGATAGGCGTCATATGCGGCCTTCAACGCTGCTGGATACTTCTTGGCTTTGAACAATGCGACAGCTTTGGTCACTTTGCCGATGCACTTTGCGCATCCTTTGTATTTTTTGGCCATTTTGACCAGTTTGCGCAGAAGTTTCTTGACCTTGTTTTTGATCCAGTTGAAGAAAAACTCGTCAACCTCACCATCTTCACCCAGGCCCATTTCCTGGAAGCTCATGGATGATGCCGCCATTGGAGCCAATTCGGTTCCAGCCAATTCCGCATCCAATTCGGCAATAGCATCCTCGGCGTGATCATCGGCGCTGGCCATATCAAAACCAAGCTCAGCGAATTCGGCGTCCAACTCAACCAGATCAGCTTGCAGTTCAGAATATTCTTCGGCAGTCATTTGTGTAACGGACATAATATGTCTCCAAAAAAGTGATTGTTGTAAAAGGTCTGTCATTCAAAATTGGCCGGGCGAAAATAACTTGCCCAACGTAGTGCAAGGCCGGCCAAAATCTTCCGACGAGCAGACGCTCTCACGCTGATTGAATTCTACCTATGCTGGAATTCCATACTTTTAATTCTTTGAGCGCTGCATCGCGCACAACGATCCTTTGGAGAAAAATATGCAATGAAAGCAATATATTAATACTTGACCGACATGGTGATTCGATCGCCTTTAAGGCGATTCTTTGTCGTTGATTGGGCAGAAATGTACCTCAATAAACAATTCAGCTTTCTTTGCGTCCTTTCTGCCAAGGTAGCTGGAGTTCATCGAGTCGTATTAAAGTTCTCTTGCATCGGCGTTTGGTTTACGGCGATGGATTTCCTATTCTAAACCGGAATTACCATATGCGTTGTGCTGTCCAATTATTGCTTATCTGCTGAAATTAATTCGGATGCCAATGGCTTGATTTCGATGAATGCGGTGACCTGTTTTAAATCTCTGGAATTTGCGACTTAAAAGAGCAAGAACTCAAACCAACGAACTTAATTTCGTACCGTTGGCAAATGGGCTTGGCGCGGATGGTCACGCAGTAGGTAGTGTTCGGTACTCCGGACTACTTTTGACAAACAACTTTTTGCGAACAGGGCAGACAGTGTTTTGACCGGGACAAGAGTTTTCAACCCATCGGGTGGAGGCAGTGTGCAGTTGCGTAGAGTTTCGACGTTGGGCCTAATTCAGCTTTAGTGCGATGCGTCTTGTTAGCGACGGCGACCCCGCATTGTTCGCGCTTCATGTTTTGGAACAGTGTAGGGAGTATGCTTGGCACCAACCAGTGAACGAATGGATCTGGAATGGTCGTCGTGCGTTCTTGAACTTTGCCTTCGCACGCAGTCGGCACACACCGGCATGGATCGGCATTGAAATCACGATGCTTAACGGCATGCCTTATGAGGCGGTCTTTGCAAAATGCATGACACGTCAAAAAAACCTGACTAGCATTGGCCTAAGGAATTTTTATCCGGAGGGACAAATGAATTTTCGCGTACCAGCTATCGTAACAGCTGCGGCCATTGCCAGTGCTACGGCTACCTACGCATCAAACATCGTTTACGTGCTTGATGCTTCAAACTCGATGTGGGGGCAAATTGAAGGAACGGCCAAAATCCAGATCGCAAAAAGCGCGTTGCGCGGCATGGTTGGTGATATTGACGAGTCTGTTGACATCAGCCTGGTCGCATATGGTCACCGCAGCGCCGGCGACTGTGGCGACATCGAAGTCATGGCTGGCCTGGGTCAAGCAGACAAAGCACAGTTGCTTGCGCAGTTGGATGGACTGCAGCCAAAGGGCAAGACACCCATCTCTGCAGCTTTGGTTACCGCTGGTAACGTGTTTCCCACAAATGATGCCGTCAACCAAATCGTCCTGATCTCTGATGGCATCGAAACCTGCGAAGGGGATCCATGCCAGACCGCGCAAAAGCTCGCGATGGCTGGTGCCGAGACGCGGGTTCACGCCATCGGGTTTGACGTGGACGCGTCTGCACGCGCGCAGTTGGAGTGTATCGCCAAAGCAGGGAAGGGCGTCTATCTGGATGCATCCAACGCATCGGGTTTGAACGATGCATTGGCAGAAGTAACGCGTGTCGCTGCCACCGTTGTTGCACCTCCGCCGCCGCCGCCTGCACCCGAACCGGTGGTTCCGCAGCGCGTGTCGGCGTTTCTGGACGAGTTCGAACCGGACATGGCCGAAGAATGGACTGTCAACAATCCGAACCCCGACGGATTTATCGCCGAAGGCGGCAACCTGTTGATGCTGTCGTCGTCTGTCGGCGGCTTTCCGTCAAACGACACGGAAAATTTCATGACCTTGCCAGGCGTTCTGCCGGACGGCGACTGGGACGCGACAATGACCTTTGCTGGTGAATTCAAGACTGGTCGGGACTCTCTGTGGTTTGGGCTTTGGAAAGACCAGGACAACTTTCTTGGCGCTCAGTTTTGGAGAAATCGGAGCAGAACCAATACCTGCTCGGCCATCGGTCTGAGTCTTGTGAAGCACGCGAATGGCGAGCAAACAAAGTTTGATGTTCCGATTATGGGTGATTTCGGATGCGGCGGACCGGGGTTTGATGAGGAAGATGCCTTCTTTGATCGACTGACTGTCGAGACCTCGACACTTACTCTGCACAAGCGCGGCCGCAGTTATCACGCCACCTTGGCCGTCGGTTCCCCGGATGCGGACAACTACATCGAACGGACCACCGACAAACTGACCTCACTCAGAAGTCCCGGCGAAATCGCCTTGTCCTTGGGGAACTGGACTGCTGATGGTGCACAGGGCGAGTCGTTGATCTTTGTAGACAAAGTCGAAATCGTTTCGGTTTCTGAGTGACCCTTTTTTGGCTCCGGCGGTGTCTGCCCGTGGTGGGCACCGCGATCCTGCTCGCGGCGCCGGCACCGGCTTTGGCAAATGCCATGCCGGGTGCTTTAGCGAAGATGGCGGGTACGCTCTGGAATGATATCGACGGCAGGCTGCCGTCCGGTAGCGCGGACTCGCCAAATGCTCGGACCGCGATTACTCGGGCCGAGCAAATCTTTAAAGATATGCGGATCCGGGTGTTCCCGAAAACCCCGCCCAGCGTTCCCGATGCCGGACCGCGTCTAGCCGATGCATTTGGTCTGGATTGGGAAAATCCGGCCGATCGAGACGATATTGCGCGTCTTTTGGCGATGCCTGCGGATGAAGCAGAAAAGGAACTGAGCGAGAGTTTGGAAGGGGACGCGCTGTCGAATGCCATAGCGGTACTCAGCCGGATCAAGGGCGCTGATGCTGCACAAACGTCCTGGTCTCAAACTACAGAGACCGGAGAGATTGTTACCGTAACATGGCGGCCTGAAACCAATCGCTTTGATATGGAAGTCTATGACGGATCCGAAGGCGAACGTTTTCAGACATTATTATCGGCCCGTGTCGAAACCGCCCTGGACGAAGAGACCGGTGCCCTAACCACG
Source organism: uncultured Aestuariivita sp. (assembly GCA_964402685.1). Taxonomy (GTDB): domain Bacteria; phylum Pseudomonadota; class Alphaproteobacteria; order Rhodobacterales; family Rhodobacteraceae; genus Aestuariivita. The sequence goes on from CAYODE010000001.1 coordinate 19,722, forward strand.
GCGCTAAGGCTAGATGATGATCCGGTATCGGTCCTCACAGAGGCGGATTTTGTCGAGATATCCCGCTCGATCTGGGGCGAGTGGACAGACGATGGCGGCTGGGTCTGGACGATTGCACCGCGGCAGGAAAGCGACCGGAACGCCGGGGAGGTGCCACCGACACCCGCTGAATTACGAGATGAAATTGCGCGGCTCAAAGCGCGTAGAACCGAAATTCAGAACGCTAAAGAGTTTGTATGGTTTGACCCCTCGACCGATCAGGTGGTGCGACAGGACAGTTTCCGACGCCTTCCCGAACCGTGGGAGTTCCGTGGTGAACAACCACTTATTGCAGATGCGGATGATCAGGTGGCTGCATTAACGACCGAGATTGAGGATCTGGAACGCAGCCTATCTGGTGCTGACCAATTGCCGGTCGAAGCTGATGATCCAATCGCTTATGACGACAGCGTCGAACGCGGAGCGGTTGCGGTTAGTCTGCTAACGACGCTTCCGGATGGCCACAGCTACGATTGGCCCGACGCTACCTTTGACGGCCGTACACTGCGGGCGCGCCGGACAGCGACAGATGTCCGCGATAGTTTCGATCCGGTGCTGCCAGCTGGAATAGTTGCCGAATTGGTCGCATCCTGGTCGCCACCAACCTGGATCATTGTCGACGCCAAGATTGACACCGCCTCACGGAAGTTGACGCTTGAAGGGGAATACTGGGGCCTGCATGTCACGTATTCGGGTGGGTTCATGGGTATGGGTAGCCCGTCTGTGTCCAGCATCCACACACCTTTTGCGACGCCATTGAACATGACCGGCAACGGGGACGCGGTCGCTTACAAAAGTGATTGGGGTGCCGCAGACAGCGCTTTTCCCTAGGGTTTAAAACTTCACGATCATCAGGACTGATTGTGAGAGCTTGAATTTCGTACCACCTGAGTCACTCGGAACCTGTTGGCGCGCCGGATGCTTGGCCATCAGTTTTTCGAAGTCCTGGGGTGATGCTGATAAATGAGCATCGTGCGCGGGATCGAACCAGTGGACCCGAGTGGGTACGCCATCGACCTCATCAATGCGCATAAGCGTTACTGCGTGCGTGGCTGAGGCGTCCGCCTGCTTCATGTTGACCAGGACACCGTAGCCCTTTTTCTTCAAAGCTTGGAGGTGACGAATTTCAACCTTAGAGTTTGAGGTCGGGTCGATCATCGTCACGCTGCCTCCGCGTCGCTTGATGGCTTGGGCTGCGTGTGACAGAAGAATGCCACGCCTTTTCACGAGTTCCAACTGATCCGAAGGAAGCCCAGCTTTTGCCATCGCCAACCGGCGCAATCTCATGTTGTCCAGGCGCTCTCTTTCGAGATTGATTTGCTCTAAAAGACCTTCGTGTTCCGGGCTCCGAGCCTGGACCGCCGAATTGTAGCGGGTCCTTAAATCGTCCAGGCGACTTTCCATGCGCCCGATTATCGCGTCATTCACCTTGAGATCATTCGCGGCGAATTCCTGAACAATTCTGTGCAGGGGTATCTCTTCGCCGGTAAAGTCTTTGATGATCTTGGCGGTTGAAACCCCGACACAAACACCGTCGCGTCCTTGATTCAAGAAGACCCCTTCTTCCTCGATCGTGATGTCGATGTCTTCAGAGTCGGTGTACTTTCTTTCTATCTTGGATTTCAGTACTTCGAGACGCCTTTGGCTGTTCAAGTCTTGAACAAGATCCGCGTAATCCGATCCGACACTTTCATTCAACGCCAGTTCGTCAGCCAAATTGAACTCTTCTGGCCATGGAGACGAAGCTTCAGCCTTACAAGCGATGTATCCGTCCTCGGGAATGCTATCGTCGAACTTAACGGCGAGTTGTCTTGACTGCGCTGGAGCAACGCTTTCCGGCATATCGGGAACCGCCTGTTTGATCGCACCCTGTGGCGATGCGGTCTGTGCAGTCGCAGTTGTCACCGGCGGACGCAACTTGGTCGGCGCGCGCAACATCAGACGGCTGACCTTCCGATTTCCGATTGGTGCAAGGGTTTGCTGCCGTAGTCGTAGGATGCGGTTCGTTGCCAACCCCCCGGTCTTTTCCAGAACCACCTGAAACACGATGCGCGAGATGGTCAACGCACGGTCGGCGTCACTGACCTGGCGACCCTTCCAGTCGCGGCTGGTGAAGGCGATGCTTATGTCGTCCACTACGGCTCTGGGAATCGCGTATGCGATATCGCCGATGGTCTTGCTGACGCCCTGCTGGATCTCATCCGAGACCCCCTTGAGCGTCATCGCGACCAGAGTTTTCTCGTCCCGGCTGACCCAGTTCGTACCATTTGCCACGCGGATACCGACCGGCGTATTCGCGGCCCCGGTCAGGGCGCTGACGATGTCTTTCACTACTTCGATGAAGTAGTCTGTGCTGGGTTCGGCCCCTCTGAAGTTTCCGGACAGGTTGTTCAGATCTGCAAGCGTGAGAAACGCAATCCCTACGTTAGAGGGATAGTTGCTGCATTCTTGGCCCGAGCAGGTCGCGTTCGTCGTTGCGAGTCCGTTAACGAGGTAAAGCTCACCCAAGTGATAAATGTGTTTGGGCAGGAGATCATCGCGCGCGGCCAGTATCTCAAAGTTTCGCAACAACCGTAGTTGCAGAGTTGCGGCTTCCTTTTCGGCATTTGTCGCCTTTTTGCTTCCCAGAACATCCGACGCAACAACCCGTTTGCTGGCCAGAAGTCGCTTATGCAATGCGATCCCGCTTTTCACATGCGAGTTCCAGACGAAAACACCCTGAGATGCGCCATCATATTCGAACTCGACCAGGTTGCCATTCTTGACATCAAGCGACAGCCGCGTGCCCTTGTCGCTCTCTCGTGCCCAGAAATCCGCTAGGTACCCAAGCGACATAAACTGCGGATCTTTTTCCGGCTCTGACAAGAAGTCGGCGATCGAGACGGATCCAGGATGGGTGTAGGTAATTCCGCGGCTGGCCGCCGTGGTCTGTGCGACGCGCGGCCCGATCAAATCGAGCGTTGTACTGTCACCGCTCGATGCTTTGATCGACACGGTGATATTTGGTCCGCGGTCCCGGGCCAGCTCCGGCGGCATGCGTACCTTAACCTTGAGAGGTTGGTGTTTGATCACCTCGCTGATGCGATCAGACTCATAATTTGTTTCTGTCTGTGAAAACCGGTTAGGTGCCTCGACAGGTTCAACCCAGATCGTTACAGCCTTACTGGATGCGATGTCAAAGAGTGCTTCCTGCTCCATTTCCCAGACCAGCGGGACACCATCGCCTTCGATCCATGCCTGCTGTTCGGCGCCCTCTTTCCAGCGAACTTCCCCTCTGAACCACCTGACCTTAAGGCGCGGCGCAAAGATCGACCCGACTTCATTGATCTCAAGTCGCCATTCAAGCTGACCCTCGATCTGCGCTGCCACCCAATCGGGCAGGGCCTCGTTCATCTCGCCGGCTTGTGGTTTGTAGGTTGCTACGACACGAGCATTTTGATCGCGATGAATGCTGCCTGCAGGGCTGGGGCTGAAGTTGCCTTTCCACACCCGGCTCGATGTATGAACCTCCAGTCGATACGGGTAAGCTTCGTCCCCGGGCCTCTCCTGAACAATGACAAGCGGGAATTCAGGCCCGGAAATCGGTCGCCACAAACCGATGACATCCTGAACCTCAAAGTCCTCATTCGTGCCTTCGTCGGGGTTAAGCGCCGCCTGCATCCTTTCTTCTTCGGTTTCCGCATCGCGCGGCTCGGCAGTCTCCGTGGTCGGCTCCGGATCGAGTGATACGCTTCGCGCGCGCCTTTCGAGTGCTTGAAGGGCAAGGACGACGTCGTTCTCTTTTTCCGCGCGCTGGCGCCACTCAACAGCACGAGCACGCCGCTCACGTGCGTTGACCTGTGCATCATCGGCATCCTGCTGAGCACGCAAAGCGGTATCACGAAGCCGCGCGCGGTCTTCTTCTGGCAAGCCGGGATCCTGGGAAAGTTCTGTGAATTCACGCGCTGCTTTTGTGCGGCGTTCGACTTCCGCGTCAGCAGACCGGGCCAAATCACGATATTGGTCAGCAAGATCTGCCGACTTATTGGCCCGCGTGCGCTCTTCATCGATCCGGCCTTTCAACTCGCGGATCAGTTGCGCCCGGGCGGCTACAAATCGTCCTTCATCGATGTCCTTCAACCGTTCCAAACGATCGAATGAAACCTCGTACTCACTTTGAAGTTCGGTCGAACGCGTCTCATTCTGCGCATAAAGCGGCGGCGCTTCGGCCAAAAAAACGAGTAAACTGACAAGTGCTATTTTCAGAAATGCGTGCATGCTGAAGAACCAAAATAAATACCTAATGGTACGATCAACACATCGAATTGACTAGTCTTTTACCAGCGCAAAGCTCTGTTCTGGTGGCGCTGGGCGCGACGTGTGCCTGAGTGTTACTCTCCCAGAGAACGAAAGGAATTGAACCAGGCTTTGCTGACTTCTTTGATGGTTTCTGGGGTATGTCTAACGTCGACATTCGCTTTCTGGCGACAAGTCCACGCTTTTCGACACAGTGCATGTGGACGATTTGTGGAAAGGGCTAAACCAACCAAGCCGGCTGAACATCTGGCCACAAATCAACTACAGCTGGCAAAGGTGCGGTTCTTGTAGGACAAGAGTTGCAACTTACGCCTTGCAGATAAGCGATGACTGTACGTCGTTTGGTCAACAAGAAACGACACACAACCCGTATTCTTCGCGTTAACAACCAGCTTCACTTATCCTTTCGCATAGCCGTTTTGCGGACCTATACCTTTGTATAGCTGTGCTGACCTGTTTCTCTGCCTTTCCTACCTTCGCGCCAGAGGCAGATGGCAAAGAAAATCATACAAACAGCACGTTCAAGCCGAAAACGTGGTCCTATGGAAATCGTTCACGAAAGCCCAAGTCCTGACCTCAGTTTCACCGTGCGCGCCCCGCTCACTTTGGTGAACGGAAAGGGTGTGCGGTTGCCGATCGAACGTTGGGGTTTGAGCGGGTTTGCTGTTGACGACACATGGGAGGACATTCCCACCCACGGTCAGCTTGCAATCCCGTTTCAAGGCGTCGAAATTCTGTTCCCCGTTACGTTAAAGCATGATGTAGATCAGAAGTTCATCTTCTTTGACGGGCTAACTGGTCGGCAACGGGAAACGCTCGCACTATTCTATCGCAATTTGATGTCGGGCAAGATGGCCGCGACAGGTGAGATTATCACGAGCCTCGACACGCCCGTCGACCTTGTTCCCATGGGCGAGACCGAGGAAGAACGCATAAAAGGCGCGGTCGGAAAATCCCCACGTTTTCTGCGGGTTGCTTACAACATCGCGATCTACGTTATCCTCAGCTATTTCGTGTTTGGGATCTTAGGTGGATCAGTTTGGAGCCGCATCGATACGATCGATGTTCAGCATGGACGCGTTGACGTTCCTGAACTCACGCTCACAGCACCAGATACCGGCGTCGTGATGGCATCATACGTTGTCGCCGGGGCAAACGTTAAAACCGGCGACCTTCTTTTGGAAATTCGCGATGCCAAACGGGATGCAGACGCCGATCTCGCGCGGCTTGAAGTTGCTCGTGCAAAAGCTGGTTTTGACGAAGTGGATGCAGCCGTCAAAGACCTAGAACGCGCCATGCTGCCGGACGTGTCACTTAGGCTGCGGATGGCCACAGCGGCCATGCACCATATGACGTTTTTCAGGACGACGTCATTCGAGGACGTGCGGTTACAGTGGTCTGATTTACGTCGGATCGATCCAGAGGCTGCAGAGCGCTTGGATCCAGCGAAAATCACCCTGGACAGGCTCCACGCTCTGCGGACGCTTCGCGCGGCCGAGTTGGCAGCGTCCCGGGACGTTTTGGAAGAACACGAAGATGATGCAAGGTCATTGAACATATTCGCGCCCTCGGATGGAACGATCCGCGAGGTTTTCGCAGTAGAAGGGAGCGCGGTCCGAGGTGGGGTCGCGCTTGTATCACTTGAAGCTGATGCGGCGCTGACAGCCGTCGGATGGGCATCGGAGCGGCTTGCGGAAACGCTTTACATCGGGATGCCGGCGTCGATCGGTTACAATCTGGGTGGCGAAAGACTCAGCACCTCTGGTGCGATTGTCGATTTGAAAGCTGGCGAAGACCCGACGCGACCAGGGGAATTTGGCATCATCGTCACGGTAGCAAGCGCAGCCTTTGATCATCAAGACGTGCGGTCGGGCCTACGCGCAGGCGCGCCCGTCAATCTCAGCGCGGAAAAGCAGCTGGCCAAACGCGCCATTGCCACGGCCGACACAGTCTATCGCTCGGTGCGCAGGGCAACGGATCATGCTTGGGCATTTCTGAACGGCGATGGTGACACTCAAACGCTCGCGTCGCGCGTGGAATAGGTCGGCCCCATGTACTCACCGGAAACAGAATACGCCTTTGACAAGGATCTGACGACACGGTTACGCGCGTTGAAAGGACCCAGACCGCGCGGATTATCGCGATGGAGTTTCGCTCAGATGGCGTTTCTCTTCCTGATGATCTCCACGTTGTTCTGGCTTTTACTGAACACGGCCAACCGCTTTTTGGAACCAGGCGTCGTCAGGATCACGTTCATCCTGGGTATTCTGGGATTTTGGCGTTTTGGGTGGTGGTTCACACATGCGGTACGCGCTGAGATTTACGCCCGTCTGAAGTGGCCCGGCATGCGCCGCCGCGCGACCCAGCTTTGGCAAAACGGTTGGCGTCCCCGCCGATTGCACATTCAGATGACGACGTATTATGAAGAACCGGCAATCACCAAGCGTGTCATCGGCTCGATCCTAAGCCAGATCCGGCGGGAAAGGATCCCGACAACGCTCTACATTGGAACCGGATCATCTTATGACGAAATGATCATCCGCGACTTTGTTGAAACGCATGCTCAGGACATCCCGGACGACCTGGCGAAGCTGGTTTTCCTGCGTCAGAACCAGCCGGGCAAACGCATGGCCATCGGGATGATCCTGCGTGCCATCAACCGTCACGGGGTACAGGACGATGACCTCGTCATCTTCATGGATGGTGACGCGCTTTATGGCGACGACGTCATGGAAAAGACCCTCAGCATGTTCGGCGCAGACCCCGATCTTCAGGCTTTGACCACCGATGAAGAGGTGATTTGTTACGGTCCAAAATGGATCCAAAGCTGGTTGAATATGCGGTTCGCCCAACGGCGTCTGGCGATGCAAAGCCACGCGTTGTCGGACCAAGTGTTAACTCTGACGGGTCGCATGTCTGTTTTTCGGGCCAAGCATATGGTGAGCCATCGCTTTATCCGAACGATCGAAGCCGATCATTTGGACCATTGGCTGTGGGGACGATTTCGGTTCCTGTCCGGGGACGACAAGTCGACCTGGTACTACATGCTCACACAGCGGGCCAAGATGACCTATGTGCCAGATGCGACAGTCTATACAATTGAAGTAATTAAAGAAAACGGACTTGAGCGGATGGTGCAAAACTTCCGTCGCTGGTCCGGAAACATGCTGCGCAATGGCGCGCGCGCAATTGCGTTGGGCCCGTTGGTTGTTAAGCCCTTCATCTGGTGGTGCGTGGTTGATCAGCGGATTGCCATGTGGACGATGCTGGTCAGCCCGGCCATGGCCATCTTGGCCTCCGCGCATGACGCGACTTACATCTATTCCTGTTTGATTTGGGTGATGTTCTCGCGGCTGGTCCTGTGTCTATTTCTGTTCCGCTATAGCCGGACAGTGGATATGAGCTGGCCATTCATTTTGTATTTCAACCAGATCATCAACGCCTCGGTGAAAGTCTTTATGATTTTCCACCTGAGCAAGCAAAAGTGGTCGAACCGCGGCAACCAATCTGCGGGCGCTGGCGAGGGCCTGATCGCTACTTTGCAAAACGGCACGGCCAAGTTCCAGCTGGTCACGGCTGTGTCAGGCTTTTTCTTGTGCGTCGCAGTTTATGTCGGACTGATCCCCAACCCGTTTTTCTAACCACCTATCCTTTTGGATAACTCCCCCCTCGAAAGGGCGCGTCGACCCTACCACGGGACAGGAGATGCAACAAAATCAACAGGCTATCACTAGATCATCGAAACGGGCTGCAAGCCCCTAGTGGAGAAAACCAATGATCTATCCAGTTATCCTTGCCGGCGGGTCGGGCACACGTCTGTGGCCATTGTCCCGCAAAAGCTACCCAAAGCAGTTTGCCCAAATCACAGGTGAAACCAGCCTGTTTCAACAAACGATTGCACGCGTGTCGGCTCCTGATTTTGGCGCGCCCATCGTGATGACGAACGCTGATTTCCGTTTTGTCGTCGCAGAGCAGTTGGCCGCCGAAGGAACCGACGACGCAGAGATCATTATCGAGCCGGCACCGCGAAACACAGCCCCCGCAATTCTGACCGCAGCGCTGCGTCTGGAAAGCACGCCTGATGCGATCATGCTGGTCGCACCTTCTGACCATGTCGTCACAAATGAGGCCGCCTTTCTGCGTGCGGTCCGAGCTGCAGTTCTGGCTGCCGATGAAGGCGCGGTGACAACCTTTGGCATTCGTCCCGACCGTCCTGAGACTGGCTACGGGTATCTGGAAACCAAGGCCGCCCCGCGCGGGGAGCCCGTCCTGCCCCTAACTCGCTTTGTCGAAAAGCCTGACCAAAAGACAGCGGAACAGATGGTGTCTGATGGGAATTATCTTTGGAACGCCGGCATCTTTATGTTCCGGGTTGATGCAATCCTGAAAGCATTCGAAACCCACGCGCCCGATCTGATTGGCCCCTGCCGCGCAGCCCTCTCGTTGGCACGGACCGATCTGGACTTTACCCGTTTGGATGCAGATGCCTATTCCCGAGCTGCTGATATCTCGATCGACTACGCGGTGATGGAGAAACACGACGCGCTATCCGTTGTGCCAATGGACGCTGGATGGTCTGACTTGGGCAGCTGGAATTCTGTCTGGGGCGTCGAAGCCCGTGATGCCGATGGCAACGCGCTCAGCGCATCTGCCACGGCCATCGATTGTTCGGACACCCTTCTGCGCAGTGTCGACAGTGATATCGAAATCGTCGGTCTTGGGTTGGATGGTATTGCTGCCGTCGCAACGCGGGATGCTGTTCTTGTGGCTGACATGCGTGACACCGAAAAGATGCGCCAGGTTGTGACCAAACTCAAAAGCAAGGGTGTCAAGCAAGCAGAAGAGTTCCAGCGTTGTCACCGCCCATGGGGATACTATGAAACACTGACACTGGGAAAACGGTTCCAGGTCAAGCGCATCATGGTCAAGCCAGGCGCGCAGCTCAGCCTGCAAAGCCATATGCATCGGGCTGAACACTGGGTCGTTGTGGAAGGTTCCGCGAATGTCACAATCGGCGAAACGGTGACGCTGCTTTCTGAAAACGAAAGTACATACATCCCACTGGGTGAAATCCACCGCCTGGAAAACCCGGGCAAGGTTCCTCTGCATCTTATCGAAGTTCAGTCCGGCGCCTATTTGGGTGAGGATGACATCATCCGATACGAGGACATTTACGACAGAGCGGACGCCCAAGAAGCCGCATAACGCCACTCACTGGTACTCTCCATAACTTGCCCCGCGACACCAGGTTCGCGGGGTTTTTTTGTGCGATCACAAAGGAGAGCAACGGCTAGCCATAAGGATAGCCGAGATGATCCAAGGGGCGCACACATATCCTTTCACTGAAAACATTCACTTGTTTCAGGGGGTTACAAATCTGGCAACGAAACACTCTGCCAGGAGAACCCAAAAGATGATGGATATGACTGCCCTTGACCTGCACCAAGCGACGCCGGTCCTTCACCCTGTTCCAGACACCAAACCCGCCGTCAGCGTTGTTGGTCTTGGCTATGTCGGCGCGGTTTCCACCGCCTGCTTGGCAAGCCTCGGACATCGCGTTGTTGGCATCGATATCGATCCTGCAAAATGCGATCAAATTGCACGCGGAGAGTCGCCCATTCACGAAAAAGACTTGGGCAAACTGCTGTCCGATGGCGTCGCGAATGATCTCATTACAGCGACCGATGATCTTGCCTGGGCGGTTCGTGACACCGACGTAACCTTTGTCTCTGTCGGCACCCCAACGGCCGCAGATGGCGGTTGTGACTACCAGTACATCGAGGCGGCCGCGCGCAGCATTGGTGTGGGCATCGCTCAGAAAGACGAATTTCATGTGGTGGTCATGCGCTGCTCGATCCCTCCGGGAACAACGCTTGGTGTGATGGCACCCATCATCGAAAAAATCTCCGAGAAGAAGCTGGGCGTTGATTTCGGTGTCGCTTTCAATCCTGAGTTTCTGCGTGAGGGCGTTGCGGTAGCGGATTTTTATGCCCCCCCGAAAACGGTTGTTGGCGCAACTGACGACCGGACAGCCCGCATCGTTGCGCGCATGTTCGATCCGGTGGACGACAACGTGATCACTACGTCGATCGAAACGGCAGAGATGGTCAAATATGTCGACAACGTCTGGCACGCCGCAAAAGTCTGCTTTGCCAATGAAGTGGGTCGCCTATGCAAGCCACTGGGCGTCGATAGCCATCAGGTGATGGACATCTTTGTCCAAGACACAAAACTGAACCTCAGCCCCTATTACCTGAAACCGGGCTTTGCATATGGCGGCTCTTGCCTGCCGAAGGAAGTGCGTGCCGTCGCTCATATCGGCGACAAGATCGGCGTTGACATTCCCATGATCCAATCCTTGGGCCAATCAAACGACGCACATATTGCCCGCGCGGCAGAAATGGCTTTGGAAACTGGGGCCCGGAAGGTCACCGTTCTTGGCGCAGCGTTCAAACCCGGTACTGATGATCTGCGCGAAAGCCCAATCCTTGAGGTGATTGCCTCGCTTTGTGACGCCGGCGTCGATGTCAGCGTACATGACACGGCCATCACGTCCGAGACAAACATCGAAGGGCAGCTCGCCTATGTGCGCCACGGCAGCCCAGGCTTGCAGCGATTGGCAGGTGAACTGCGCGGCATGCTGACGGACGACCTTTCAGCCAGCGTGGAGGCGGCTGATACCATTATCCTGTGCCACCCGCATGACGAGTACAAAGACGTGCTCCGCCGAGTTGAAGGGAAGACCGTCATCGACCTTGTTCGTGCGAATACGGACGTTCAGGACACCACTCACGTGAACGGAATTGGGTGGTGATCATGTCTGGCGGTCGTAGTGACCGCCAGCTTTTCACATAGGAGAAACTGAAATGCCAAGTCTGATTGGCGGAACCGGCGTGAACGACACGCTGATTGGTTCCGCAAACCCCGACATCATCACCGGCCTTGCCGGTGATGATGTCATCCTCGGCAACGGTCAAAACGACACGTTGTACGGCGACTACTCCGATCCTAACCTGCTGTCAGGGACAGATCGCATCAAGTCATTTACAGGCTACGCCGAAAGCGGCGATTGGGCTGTGAACGAGCTTGATGCCGGTCACCAAGAAATGACCCAAACTGTTCAAACCGAAGCTGGTGGTGTGTATTCGATTTCGTTCTCATTAGCGGCGAACTTTGCCGCGGGACGCACAAACGCGGCTATTGAAGTCCTGATCGACGGAGAAGTCGTTGACACAGTGTCCACCGATAGTGGTGCGTTCTCGGACTACACACTGCAGTTCACGGCACAAGACAGCGATACCGAGATCACCTTTCGCTCCATCGACGCGGGAAATGGAGCAAACGCAATCAATACGGACGGTCCCGCCTTTTATTACGAAACCGAAAAGGAGCTTGGCGGGGAAACATATACAGTCGCCGCGTTTGCGGATGGGCAATCTAATCTGTACCAGGTGCTGAACGGCACACTGTATGTCTATGACACCCAGTCAAATACATATGAGCAGGCGGGGGCCGACGGTACGGTCAATGTCAACTCGCTGGGGTTTAACTCCGAAGACAACTTGCTCTATGCGATCGCCGTTGGTGACGGTGTTGATTCTCAAGGAAATGCAGTCAGCAAATCAGACTTGGTCATGATTGACGCACGTGGCGACAGTTATCTTGTGGGGTCCACGCCCTACCGATCATGGACCGGCGATTTTGATGACAAAGGGAACCTCTGGTCGTTTGAGGCGGACATGGACCGTGTCACGGTAATCGATGTCGACAAGTTCGACGCAGACGGAAACCCTGAAACAACCGTTTACAAGTTCGACAATAACCTCGTGACGGACAAGTATTATGACCTCGCCTTTGACGCCCAAACACAGACATTTAGAGGGGTCTCACGTCCTTCAGCAGAAGGCGCCAATACGACGCTTTTAATTGTCGACATCTCAAGCGGAACGCCGGAGTTCTCGACGATCCCCGTGACCAGCACTGTCATCGACGGTGTCGCTCAAGACGGCGTTCCGTTGATGACGTTTGGAGCAGCGATCTTTGATGCGGACGGGAATTTGTACGTTGGCGGCAACGGTGGTGATCACGACATGAACGATGCCACAGCGACGTCAGGTGGCATCTATAAAATCGTGATTGACGAGGTCACAAATGAAGCCTCCTTGGAACTGATGGCCGCCGCGCCAAAATCCTATTCCAACGATGGTGCTGCAGATCCGACGGCAGAAAGTCCGTTTGCAGATGTTGATCTGAACAGCAGCGTGCTGCTGCGTGATCTTTCACTTGTCGCAACCGTCGAAGGTGAATTGACCTATGATGACCAACTCCGCGGCGGGGCCGGGGCCGATATGGTGTCCGGAGGGATCGGCGACGATGTTGCCTATGGCGACGGCGCAGGCGACGAGATGCGCGGCGACGACGGCAACGATGTCCTAAACGGGGGATCGGGTCAGATCGACAACGGCATTATCTCGGTCTACGACGACGCGGGTAATCGGTTTGATCAGTACGGTAATCCACTGCCCGAAGACGATGACGCGCTCTATGGCGGTGCCGGAGACGACGATCTTTCCGGGTCAGCTGGCCATGATATGCTTGATGGCGGTGAGGGCTCAGATGTTCTGAAAGGTGGGTCCGGCGACGACTCCCTCTATGGCGGATCTGAAAACGATACGCTCAGCGGGGGTCGCGAAAATGACCGTCTTTATGGACAGGATGGCGAAGACAGCCTGGATGGTGGGTCTGGTGATGATATCCTGGACGGCGGTGAGGGCTCAGACCATCTCAAGGGTGGCAGCGGGCATGACGACCTGCATGGCGGTGCCGGATCCGATGAGTTGGATGGCGGATCTGGAAACGACGTGTTGTCCGGCGGCGAAGGCGAGGATCGGCTGAAAGGTGGATCTAACGACGACATCTTGAACGGCGACGCTGGACAGGATTTTCTGGACGGTGGCACTGGTAATGACACGCTGAATGGCGGCGACGGCAATGACAAAGTTCTTGGCGGCAGCGGCGATGACCATGTTCAGGGTGGCGACGGCGACGACTACCTGACGGGTTGGAGCGGCGACGATGTCCTGAATGGCGGTGCCGGGAACGATCGGATTTATCTGGGTGCGGGCTTTGATGTCGCGACAGGCGGCGCAGATGCCGACCGTTTCGTCTTCCGCACGGACGATATCGACCAAAGCCTGGATGTGATCACCGATTTCTGTTGTGACGATGGGGATCTGCTCGACCTGCGTCAGCTGAACGCCTTGTCGGATGGCGACACGGCACGGAGCTGGTTAACGGCCAATTCCTGGCTCAACGCGAACAATGATGTGGAGATGGATCTGGGATCCGGAACAACATTGCGGCTCGAAGGTTTGGAGTTCACAGAAACCGCGCAGATCCAAGACTTGGCAGAGAGTTTCTTGTTCTAGACATCTAAGCGAAGAGGCCGGTCAAAAAAGGCCGGCCTCTTTTGCAATCATCGCGGCCTGCGTGCGGTTTTTTGCATTCAGCTTTCTGCACGTCGTCTTAACATGCAATTTGATTGTCACCTCTTGTAGATCCAATTCACGGGCAATCTCTTTGTTGGACAGTCCGCGACATAAACCGCTCAACACCTCTAGCTCGCGCTGGCTCAAGCCTTTTGCAATTGGATTTTCGGGTTCAGGTTCTTCAGCCGTCATAAATTTGACGGGGACGAACGTTTCGCCCGCCGCCATGAACCGAACCGCGTTGATCAAAGATTTGGCGCCCATGGTCTTTGGAAGAAAGCCTATCGCGCCGGCATCCAAAGCCTCTTGCGCAATGGCTTTGGGCGCAATGCCCGACATGATCGCCACGGGTCGACCGTCGCCGGCGTCCATTGCTTTTTCGAGCCCCTCCAAGCCATTCATGCCCGGCATCGAGTAATCCAGTAGGATCAAATCAAACAGGGTTTTTCGGGCCGCATCGCACGCCTCGTCCAGGTCTGCGACCGCCGTCACCTGAATATCTGGCTCGTTCTCCATGAACGCGGACAACGTATCCCGTACAAGGTCATGATCATCGGCGATAAGTACTTTCATTCGCTGCGTCCTTTTTTGGTCCGCGCATGGTCTGCGGCTGCTTGCGAAATTTGCCTCAGGTCCGGCGGCTTGGCAAACACTGCCTTCACGGAAGGTGTCGACAATCGCGGATCTGCCAGGCGTCGCGATAAGGCCGTCAGAATAACAACAGGGAGTTCGGGTGCGACAGCCGCCACTGCTTCCACCAAATCGCCCCCATTCATCTCTCCCATGTTGTAATCTGAAATGATCATAGACCATGGTTCAGGATCGTCCCGGACACTTTCGATCGCAAGATCCGGGTCTGTGACAACCGCCACCTCCGCGCCCAGCGCTTCGAGATAGGTTCCCACGACATGCGCTACGTCTTCTTCGTCGTCGACGACAAGGATCAGGTGTCCCGTCAGATCGTTGTGGCCGTGAGCAGGAGCCTCTGTCGGCGCAAGGTCAGTGCTGTGTCCAGTGGGCCAATAGATGGTGAACCGGGTGCCGCGACCGGGCTCCGTGTCGACATGGATAGCACCGTCGTTGCTGATGACCATAGACGCGACCGTTGCCAAACCCAGTCCCGAGCCTTGGGCGCCTTTGGTGGTAAAATACGGCTCAAAAATATCTTCGACGACATCTGTTTGAATTCCTGGACCATCATCCTCGACATAAAGTTCGGCGTAAGAACGGTCCGGATCGATGAGCCCAAGATTGGGCGTCATTGCTTCCGTCAAGGATGAGAGGGACGACGCGACTTTCAGAGTGCCACCAGCAGCCCCCAAGGCGTCCTGAGCGTTCAACAAAAGGTTCAGAACAATCCGCGTGACTTCCGTGGGGCTGCCAAGAACCAAAATCGGGCTTTCCCCAAGATCCGTTTGTAGCGAAACACCTGGGTTCACGTTGCCAGATAGCAAGTTGACCGCTGATTTGATCGCTTCGCGCAGATCAAATTCGGAAATGTCGCCGGTGTTACGTCCCAGATCCAGAAGTCTGTTCACCAGATAGGCAGCTTGAGTTCCCGCTGCCGCAATACGATCTGCGTGAATCTTAAGTTTTTCGTTTGCCGTATCGTCCCCACTAATCAACGTGGCCGAACCTGTAATGGCTGACAAAAGATTATTGAAATCGTGCGCAAGCCCCGCAGCCATCTGCGACAAGATCTGTTGACGACGCGCAAGATCCAGCTGTTCAGTCAGTTCAAACTGTTTGTTGCGAATGGCACGCTGTTTCGTGATATCGCGAACGATCAAGATGACACCAACGCGGTCGACCTGTTTCAGCACCACATCGTGCCAGCGTCGATCATCCCCTTCCGGGCCGTACACAAGACGTAGGTTCGCTTGGCCTTCTGCCTTTAGTACGTCGGTCGTTGCATCTATCCGCTCCTTGTTGTTGTCGGCCAGGTATTTTGCCGACCACGCGCGGCCAATCAGCTGCACCTCGGACGATACGTCAAACAAACTGCACAGACTCGGATTTGCGTAAACCACGCGGCCATCCGCGTCTGCAATAGCGATCCCGTCAGGCGCGTTTTCTATCGCGGCCACCCGACCGCGCAATGTGCGTTCTGTTGATTTTAACGGGGTGATGTCAGTTGCGGATAAAACATACCCTCGTTCTACAGTTCTTTGAACGCGCAACAACAGTGTGCGGCCATCGGGCAATGACAATTCTTGCTGTGCTTGGGCTTCGACCATCGTCTTTGGGTCGAAGGACGCAACATCTGGTTTTTGCGCCAGAATGGTCTCAGGAATGGTTTTGATATGTGCTGACAAATTGTCATGAAAATCTGTTCCTGGCATCCAATCGAGACCGGGCGCTGGCAAGATTTGTCCAAAGCGCTGATTGCTGAAAAGAACGGTAAGCGCCTCATCTACAAGCAAAAAACCGTCGTCTGTGTGTGAGAGAGCCTCGAACATTCGGCGGCGGTTGAGTTCACTTTCCTCTTGCGCGCGCACCCTTGCTGACACGTCCGTTTGCGTTGCAACAAGATACTCGGCGGTGTCGTCAGGCCCTACAACCGGAAACAGAGACAACTCGTTCCAGAACGGTTCCCCATCTTTGCGCTTGTTGCGCAGTACGAACGTTCCGGTGCCGTTCACACGAACAGTCTCGCGCAGGTCCGCTCTAATCTCAGAGGCAGGGTCTTCATCATTGAGGAACCGACAGTTTTGGCCCAGAACTTCCTCGCTGGAATACCCCGATAAGGCCTCGAATGCTTTGTTTACGAATACGAGAGGATGGCCGCCGGTCTTTGCGTCAGCGATTGCAAACCCCGAAGAAGACCCGTCAATAACGGCGGCAAGCAGTCGATTGCGAGACTGTAATTCCAAGGCCTTCAAGCTTTGCTCAGCCATTCTGCTGATCCGTGTCAGGACTTGCCGATCGCTGTTGGTGAAACGTGCCCTGTCTTGATGCAGAGCGATCAGCGCCCCTTTTTTGTCCCCTTCACCAAGAGAAATTGGTACTGACACCAAGCTTCGCAGAGCACCTTTGTGGTATTGGAAAACCTCTGACCAAGGGTTCACTTCGGTAATGTCGACGACATTTCTTGCTTTTGCAAAGATTGGAACATTTGCGCTCTGATCGCTCAGACCGTCGAATACGGGATCGGTGGCATCGACCACGCGAATACCACCGTCTTCAAAAACAGACAGCAACCCTACCACATCCGCGCCCAACGCGCGTTGTGTCGTGGTCAAAAGGTTCGAGACGGCCTCCGGCACAGTCTCTGCAACCGAGAGAGTGTTTAAGACTTCGAACAACACATTTGCTTCGTTGAGCAGGCGTGCTTCCCGATCTCGGAGTTCCTGAAGTTCGACAAGGGCTTCGCGCAGGCGTTCGTCGTCAGGCATACTGCTCCAATTGACCGGTCAGTTTTAGGCAGAAAAAACTAAGCATGAGATCATTAGGTTTCCGTGCCTGTTGCCGCCGCCGACCACTTTTCCTTGTTCCCCGAAGGAAAAGTGCGTCAAAAAAGGCGCGCCATCAAGGGCCGCGGTCGTTCCATCCAGAACAACGTCCATCTTGTCGCGAATGCTCAACATGCAACCGCCGCAATAGACCATCAAAGCGCCAGCAATATCTTGCCCGGCCGGCGGGCGCGCTTGGCGCGCAACCCGTTCCGCACGCTGAGCCAGGGCAATAGATGTCCCCGACATTTGCGTGATTGTTTCGCCTGGGTTGAGATCTGCGAAAAGATCCATGGATCCGTCTGCATTTGAAATCGCGGGATGGGCCAGCAAATAGTGCGCGATGCCTTGGACCTGCGAAATCTCACGACCTATCGGCCAAAGCGTCGCCGCAGACAAAATATTCTCTGTTTCTCCCGCCGATGGACTATCAAACACGGCATCGGTCCATTCATCATAGACTTCAAGAGCGGGACGGTTGTCTATTTCGATCAGCTTGCGTCCATCGACTTTCGTCACTGTGCCTTGATGGCCTGTCGGCGCATATCCATTGAGGTAAGCGAAAGAGACTTCTGTCGACGGGAACAGCGCTGACACGACAACGGCCTGGTTTCCTGAAGTCTCGGCCGTCAGTACATACCAATCTCCGCTCACAGAGTTATCCGCAGCACTCCCGCCAATAATCGGTACGTCGGTGCCAATAATGTCCTCAACACCCGCAAGTACCTGCTCTTCTTGGCCTGGTGTCGCAGTCACCCATACAACGTCTGGGATCTCACCATCACGGTCCGCTGCTGCCAACGCGCGTTTAGTTGCAACGCGGGCAGCGTCACGTGCGTCGTCTGTGATCGCATGATACCCGCTTCCGTAATCACCTCGAGGATCAGAAATCGCGAAAACGGCAATTCCGGCCCCGTCTTGGGTGAAATCACCCGCGTCGGTCATTGTGCCCAAACAAGATGAGGCGGCGTGTGTTACGCGCGTGCCCAACTGGCCCAATTCATGCCGCACCGCCTCTGCGTCATGGTCGGCATTCACGGCCGCGAAGACAAAAGACGGTTTGGGACACTCTTCCCGCAACGAAGACCGGATATCTCGGAACGCCGCAGTGGTATCCGTTTTGGTGCTATTGAATGTGTGTACGCGCATGAACCTCTATCCTTTCGGACAGGGTTTAGACGACGCGCACCGGCTTCGCTGCATCGCATGCGGATATGTGGCTATCCTAAAGTATAGTCAGCTTGGATAAGCCGACGGGAGCATGTGACCAACTAAACCACCGTAGGTGTCGACCCAATCTGTGGTGGCGTTTTCGTCAAACTCATCGCCCAAAATGGATTTAAGTGCTTCGATCAGGCATGCGCCCACCACGTCATAGTGTTCCGGAGCGACACCATAAGACACATGCCTTATTGCCAAATCGCGCGCGGCCGGGAGAAGAAGATCTGGCTCATCCAAATGATCAACGATGAAATTGAGAGTGTCGATCAGTTTGACGCCCTGCGTCTGCATATCGTTTTTGAACAGGGCCTGCGTTTGTGGCGCTTTTTGAAAGAGCAATGTATAAAACCTGCTGGCCAAGGCTTCTCGGTGGACGATAGCTTTGGCCCAAGTGTCTCGGACACGATCGTTTCTGTCCATATTCAAACGCCTTAACACAACCTGCTGCACCCTACATCGACCGATCGACAAAACACCAGAGTCCTGACCGAAAATGCCGTATCCGGCATTTGATCGTTGCCGGCGCACAAGACCGCCGAGAGCAGCACCTGGCCGTTGAAAGAGCATCTCTCTGGGTCCTGATGCAGCCAGCATTCTACCCGTTCTCTACAGACGCGGTGTGCAATGCATGGGAACCGGTTGTTGAGGGAATGTTTGCAACAAGCTTAATTTACGCGTCGAACCACAAGATTGCGGATTTCGGTTAAGTCATTCATCGCAAATCGAACTCCTTCGCGCCCAAGACCAGAGTCCTTTACTCCCCCATAAGGCATGTTGTCGACGCGGTAGGACGGAACATCGTTAATGATGATCCCGCCAACATCGAGACGATCCCAAGCATCAAACATCTTGAAGAGGTCCCGAGTGAAGACGCCCGCTTGGAGGCCGAATTTACTGTCGTTTACTTCCGTCAGTGCGCTGTCGAAGTCGCTGAATTTTGAGAGGATGGCGAGAGGGCCAAAGGCTTCTTCGCGATAGGCATTACTGCTACGATCGACGTTTTCCAAGAGTGTCGCTTCAAGCATGTTGGCTTTGCACTCGCCGCCGCAGAGCAGAGTAGCGCCGCCAGCGACCGCATCGTCGATCCAACCTTTTAGGCGCTGTGCTTCTCCGGTCGAGATCATGGGGCCTATGAAGGTTTCGGGATCCTTTGGATCACCAGCTACCAAACCCTTTGTGCGTTCCACAAGCATGTCTCGAAAAGTCTCATACACAGCTTCGTGGATGATGATCCTTTGAACACCGATGCAACTTTGACCTGACTGGTAGAAGGCACCGAAAACCACCCTTTCTAAAGCATCACCAAGATCAGCATCATGATCGACGATGACGGCAGCGTTGCCGCCGAGCTCTAGTATTACCGGCTTCTTGCCTGCCTTGGCCTTCAAATCCCAACCTACGCCGGGTGATCCGGTGAAACTAAGAAGCTTCAGGCGTTCGTCCATCGTGAATAAATCCGCTCCATGGCGGGTTGCGGGAAGAATTGAGAACGCGCCTTTGGGAAGGTCGGTTTCGGCCAAGGTTTCCCCGATAATCAACGCACCGAGCGGTGTTTTCGAAGCAGGCTTCATCACGAAAGGGCAACCCACAGCCAAAGCAGGGGCGATTTTGTGCGCCGCCAGATTGAGCGGGAAATTGAACGGTGAAATGAAACTGCAGGGTCCGATCGGCACCCGTTTCCACATGCCTTGATAGCCGCGCGCACGTTCGGAAATGTCCAAAGGCTGCACTTCGCCGTAATTGCGCACGGCCTCTTCCGCGGCAATGCGAAACGTGTCGATCAATCGGGTAACCTCACCCTCAGCATCCTTGATCGGCTTTCCGGCCTCGACGCAAAGAGCGTAGGCGAGTTCATCAAAACGCTCCCTAAATCGTCTCACACAGTGGTTGAGGACATTTTGGCGTTCGAAGCTAGCCATGCGCGCCATAGGTTCGGCGGCTTTTACCGCGCCGGCGATAGCCTCTTCGATGAGGTCCGGCGTGGCAAGCGCGGTCCGGAACGCGAGCTCATTGGTGTATTTATCGGTCACTTCGAGATCGGTATTCGGTTGAACCGCCTCGTTGTTGAGATATAGCGGATAGATGTCTTTCAGTATGGTCATTTTGATCAGACCTTCGCGCTCAGTTCCTTGATCTTGATGTTCAGGATTTCGTCGTTTTCGCTATAATCGACAGGGCAATCGATCAGGTGGACACCGTCGGTTGACGTGCAATGGTCCAGCGTTTCACGCAGGTTGTCCGCGCTCTCGATCCTATGGCCCGAGGCACCGTAGCTTTCGGCGTATTTGACGAAATCCGGATTGCCATAGCTCAGACCCCAATCTTTGAAGCCCATATTGGCCTGTTTCCACCGGATCATCCCGTAACTGTCATCGCGCAGAACAAGAATAGTCAAATTCAGACCAAGTCGGACCGCCGTTTCCATCTCTTGAGAGTTCATCATGAACCCGCCATCGCCACAAATCGCCATTACCTTGCGATCAGGATACAGCATGGCAGACATCATCGCTGAGGGCAGACCTGCGCCCATCGTGGCCAGCGCATTGTCCAAGAGCACGGTATTCGGCTTGGTGGCGGCATAGTTGCGGGCGAACCAGATCTTGTAGACCCCATTGTCGAGAGCAATGATCCCATTGCCAGGCATGGCATCCCGCACGACTTTCACCAGATGAGGTGGAAAGATCGGAAAACGCGCGTCTTCGGCAAGGGTTTCGGCATGTGACTTGTCCGCCTGTTGCGCTCGGTACATTGCGTCGAAATTCCATTCCGAGGACACAACGATGTCTTCCTTTATCTGCCAGATGGCGTTGCCGATATCGCCGATAACTTCCACCTGTGGGAAGTAAACCGGATCGATGTCGGCGGAGTTCATTGAAATGTGGATGACTTCCGTGCCGCCCCGTTCCATAAAAAAAGGCGGTTTTTCAATGACGTCGTGACCGACGTTTAGAATGAGATCTGCCGCGTCGATGGCCCGATGCACGAAATCTCCGGCCGAAAGTGCTGCGCAGCCCATGAAGTGTTTGCTGTTCTCGTTCACGACCCCTTTGCCAAGCTGGGTCGTAACGAATGGAATGCCAGTCTTGTCGATGAATTGCGTCAGCATCCGGCTGGTCGTCGTGCGATTGGCCCCACCGCCAAGAACCAAGATGGGCGACTTGGCCTCCTCAATTTTCCTGACGGCTGCGCGGATGGCCTTAGCTTCGGCTACAGGACGGCGGGTAACACTGCGTTGGATTGCAGTGGAGTCGGTTTGCTCTGCTGCGACGTCCTCTGGAAATTCGATATGGGTCGCGCCAGGCTTTTCTTGTTCTGCCAAGCGAACAGCCTCGCGGACGCGGCTTGGGATATTGTCCGCTCCGGCGAGCTGGTGAGTGAACTTCGTAATCGGGCCCATCATATCGACGACGTCCAGGATCTGAAACCTGCCCTGTTTGGAATGCTTGATGGGCTTTTGACCGGTCACCATCAGCATCGGCATACCTCCGAGTTGGGCATAGGCTGCTGTCGTCACGAGGTTGGTCGCACCTGGCCCCAACGTGGCCATGCATACCCCGACCTTGCCGGTGTGGCGGCCGTAGGTCGCTGCCATGAAGCCGGCGCCTTGTTCGTGCCGCGTTAAAATCAATCTGATTTTCTTAGACCGCGAAAGGCTATCCAGCATGTCCAGGTTTTCTTCACCGGGAACCGCGAAGATGTACTCAACACCTTCTTGTTCCAAGCACGAAACAAAAAGATCCGATGCTTTCGTCATAAGACAGAAAATCTCCGTAGCTTAAAGGGCGACCAACACGCGTGTTGCTAAACGACCCTAACTGTATAGTGCTCACGGATGAAATGCTTTGTTTTGCAGTCGTGCTGTTAAAAGCAGAATGGTCAGGAGCGCGCCGTCAACTCCATGCCTTCCACTGACCGACCGGAAAAGATGCTGCGGCTGCGGCCTACTTTGGGCTCCATTCTCTGCACGCGCAAAGCAATCTAGACACATGGAAAGCATCCCGATTAGTCTTGGTCACAGGGTCGTCATGAAGGACAGATGTTGTGAACTATGCCCCAATACGCGAGATTACTGAGAGCGAAATAGACACATACAAACAAGATGGCGTTGTTTGCCTGCGCCAGTTCTTTGATACCAATACTGTTGAACTCCTGCGCGACATGGCAGAAGAAAACACGCGCAATCCAAGCCCCATGGCGGTTGATGCATCTCGCGAAGGAACTGGGCGTTTTTTTGGGGATACCTTCGTTTGGGCTCATCACGACCCACTCAAAGACTTTATCTGGTCGTCACCGGCTGCGGATATGGCTGGGGCCGTGTTGCAGTCAAGCAAGGTCAACGTGATTTTTGACCAGTTCCTGATTAAGGACCCTGGCACGTCTACGCGAACCCTTTGGCACCACGATCAGACATATTGGCCCGTAGCGGGGGATCAGGTTGCGACGATGTGGATCGCATTGGATCCTGTGACAAACGCGACCGGCGCCGTCGAGTACATCAAAGGCTCACACAAATGGGGCCAGCGGTTCAAGGCGGTGTCGTTCAAAGACAAAGACCTCTACAAAGAAGATCTCCCCGATGTACCGGATATTGATGCGAACCGAGATCAGTATGATTTCGTCCAATACGAGATGCAGCCAGGCGATTGTACCTTGCATCACGGCCTCACTGTGCACGGGGCACCGGGAAACTCCAGCCTGACGCAAAAGCGCCGTGCCTATATTGTCCGTTGGGCGGGTGATGACGTAACCTATGACCCCCGCCCCAACCTTCAACCGATGCTACGCGACCCAGGCATTGTGCCAGGTTCTCCCTTAGATTCCGATCTGTTTCCAGTGGTTAGGC
>CAYODE010000001.1:43160-109460 GCA_964402685.1 uncultured Aestuariivita sp.
TCAAAAAGTCGATCTTGGCCCTCCCGTTTATGGTCACGGTCGGATTTTCTCGCATTCTCCTCGGCAACCTGAAGGGGCATCGAAATTGCGTCTCTTCAGGCAGAAATCCCCGTCCAGACTTGGACGTGTGAAGCCCTTATTTCTGCAGCGCTCTCTGCCCTGCACAACAGCCAGGAGAAGACCATGAAGTATTTCCGGAAGATCCGCAGCGGCGTCCCCGTTGATCCCTTCCTGAATGAGATCGCGAGTGTTGACGACGCTTGGGCCAGTGTTACTGGTCGTCAAGAAAAGATCGCCGTTCAGCGCGAAGCGCTCGCCATTCCACTCAGGGGGCTGCGTAAGTCCATGTTGCTCGGCCGTGCGCGCCGGGACGTACACGAAAGCCGCTGGACTACCGGGTCGGTCAAATTCCCAATTGCGCGCGCCTTTCTCGAAGATGTGGCCGCCGAACTGAATGCAGATCTGGGCCGGGGTAAGATCGTATGTTTGCCCGCAGGCCGGCGCGTTTATCCTCATGTCGACCGTGGCGAGTATTACCGCCTCCGCGGGCGTTATCATTTTGTTCTGAAATCATCGGCCGGTTCGTGGCTCAAAGCCGGGGATGAAGAAATCCGCATGAGAGAAGGAGAGCTCTGGTGGTTTGACAACGACCAGATGCATGAAGCTTTCAACGACGGAAATGAAGACCGCATCCACATCATTTTTGATCTTTTGCCCGCTAACATGCGGGCCCGCGTGGCCGAGGCAATGGCCAATGCACGCGCCAAATTCCTGGAGGCAGCATAATCATGGAACGGGTACATTTTCGTTCCGGCGTCGCTGGCGCGTTGCCAGAGGCTTGGATTATCTATCCCGAAGTCGCACGTGATGCACCACCGGTTCTTGCGATCCATGGGCTGAACCGGGAAGCCGAACCGATGGCACATCTTTTGGCGCCGCAAGCTGATGTGACAGGTCGCACCATTATTCTGCCTGTCTTTGATCGCACCTCCTGGCCGCGCTTTCAGCGCGCGGCTGGGAAAGACCGTGCTGATTGGGCTTTGTTGTCTTTGCTCGAAGTTTTGCGTGGAGAAGGTTGGATTGGTGAGACGACACCAGATATGTCCGGGTTCTCGGGTGGCGCGCAGTTTGCCCACCGTTTCGCGTGGCTATACCCGGAAGTTGTTGGCCGCTTGTGCCTTGTTGCGCCGGGTTGGTGGACCTTTCCCGACATGCGCGGCGTCTATCCCTGCGCGATGGGTGCGGAGTCGCCAAAAGACACCGCAGCCGCCTTTCGTTTGCGGGCAAATCTGGCGCGTTTCCTGGACCGGGACATCACTGTCATGGTCGGCGCCCTCGACGTTTATCAGGATCGAAACTTGCGCCAGGACGCGGCTGTTATGGATCAGCAGGGACCAAACCGGGTGGTTCGCGCCAGAATGTGGACCGCCGCCGCACTTCGCGCGGCGCGGCGCCTCGGTGTGACCCCAAATATTCGTTTTCACCTGATGCCTGAATGCGGTCACAGCTTTGGTGATTGCGTCGCCAACGGCGCTCTTGCCCCGTCTTTTGTTCCATTCTCCCAAACCCCATCACAAGTGCCGTCCAGCCAAACGCATTTCCAACTTGAAGAGGTCGCATAATGAAAATCGTAGATATGAACTCATCCGCAGGCCCGCTGCTTGCCGGTGCCAAATGGAGCTTTGTAACACGCAGGGTCCGTCGGGCGGAGATCAGATTGCTGGATACAGATCTGGTCACAGTCCAATCGGGCGATCTGGTCTTGGCCGAAGTGCAGACCATCGGCAACCACAAACGATTGCAGCTTAGCGATGGTCGTTTCTCGGCCCTCTACCCCAAGGACCGGATTGTGTTGGCCTGCGCCGACCGGTTTGCCGAAGATCAGTATGAAGGTATCGCCGCAATCTCCCCTGACGGGTCCGATTTGTTGGCCGGAGGCGGAGTCATCGGGCACATGAGATCTCGCAACGGCAAGATCAAAGCGCCAACGCGCCTGTCCGTTATCGGACGTTTGGCGAATGAAAACGGTCGGGTTATCAACGTGGGCGACTTTGGGCTGCCCCCTATTCGCGGACCAAAACCAAGACATGTGATCGGCGTGCTTGGAACTGGCATGAACGCAGGCAAAACGGCGGCGGCAGCAGGGCTCGTCAACGGATTCGCTCGGTTCGGCAAAAAGGTTTCTGCAATTAAAGCCACAGGGACCGGATCGTTTGGCGATGTACAGGCCTATGAGGCGGCGGGCGCGGCACGAGTGTTGGATTTTACGGACGCCGGCATCGCCTCGACTTACCGACAGCCGGTCGAACAGTTGGACGGCAGCACGCGTACGCTGCTGGCTGCATCCGCTCGAAACGACATCGCGATTGTCGAACTGGCCGATGGCGTTAATCAGGTTGAAACGGCCGAGTTGTTGCGCAGCCCCTCGTATCGCGCGCTCTTCGACGCGTTTGTCCTGGCCGCGCCAGGTGCGTTAGCCGCGCAAGGTGCCTTGCATTGGTTGGAACACCAAGCGCAGATAAGACCCATCGCTCTGACCGGTTTGATGACCCAGGCCCCCCTTGCGGTGGCGGAAGCTGAAGGCCTGGGCCTGCCAGTCTTCTCGCGCGAAAACCTTGCAGATCCCGCAACGGCGTCTTGCCTGGCCGGTCTATTAGAGCTCCCAGCAAAGGAGGGCGCGGCATGAACCGCAGACCGACGGTCACAGGTGATAAACGATGGATCGGAATTGTTATCCTTGTCTGTCTTGCACTTGGGCAAGGGGTCACCATGGTCGTCACTGCTTTTGCGACCCGCGACGTCATTACGGCGTTGCGGGATGGCACCGAGGTAATCCCAACAGACGCATTGATCGCAATCGCGGTCGCTGGATTGGCTATCTTCGCGTTCAGATCCGCCGAAGGCGCAGTGGGAGAACATACCGGCCAAAACTATGCCGCAGCCATCCGACGGC
Source organism: uncultured Aestuariivita sp. (assembly GCA_964402685.1). Taxonomy (GTDB): domain Bacteria; phylum Pseudomonadota; class Alphaproteobacteria; order Rhodobacterales; family Rhodobacteraceae; genus Aestuariivita. The sequence continues at coordinate 46,114 of CAYODE010000001.1, forward strand.
GCTTGTTTCTGCACATGACCAAAATGCCGCTCAGCGCGATGGCGGAACGACGGGCCGGGGCAACCGCGCTGCGCTTTGTAGGCGACCTCACGGCGTTTAAAGGTTGGGTGGCCCGTGGCTTGGCGCGTCTGATTTCGGCCTGTGTGACGATACCAGCTGCCTTCGTGATCTTATACCTTCTGGAACCACGTCTTGCGTTTGTGGCTGCTGCACCCATCGGTCTGGTGATGCTCGCCATTTATTGTTTGGGCAACCCTCTGGGCGCAGCACATGCCGATTTGCGCAAGAAACGCGCACGCCTCGCCGCTGCTATGGCTGAACGTCTGCCCCAAGGCATTGCCTTGCGCCGGTCCGGCCGGGTCAAGACCGAACTGCGCTCCCTTGACACCAAGTCAAATGAGATCATCCAGGCCGCCGTGCGCCGCGCCCGTCTGGCTGAAACAGTGCGCGCTATGCCCGACGCGGCAGCCGGCATTGCAGGTGCGCTTTGCCTCTGGGTCTGCCTGTCCAGCGGTCTGGGTGTCGAGGACGCTGTTGCCGCGCTGACTGCGCTGGCTCTGATTGTATGGCCTTTGCGCCATCTGGCCGATGTCCGTGACCGCCAACAGGCCTTTCGTGTCGCGCGCGCCAAACTTCATAGAGTGTTTGAACAACCGATCCTGCCAAGCCGTGCAAAAGTAGCGGCTCGGCCAAACGCACCTGCCGTTTGTCTTGAAAACCTGCTCTTGCCTGGATTGGACCCCATCAATGCGCGATTGGAGCGTGGGGATATTCAAAACGTATCGGGACCTGCCGGGAGCGGTAAAAGCTGGCTGCTCCTGATGCTCGCTGGTCTGGAACCGCCGACAAAAGGCCGGATCCAAGTCTTGGGGCGCGACCCTTCTGCTCTGGCGACGGGGTTTAGTCTCTACCTTGGACCACATGCGCCGGTACTCAAAGGCTCCCTGCGCCGCAATCTCACTTTGGGAACAGGTCGAATTCCCGATGACGATGAATTGATGGCGGTGACTCAGAAATCCGGTCTCTCCGATCTGGTAACGAGACTGGGTGGGCTGAACGGCCAAGTGACGGAAGGCGCGCGCAATTTAACCTCATCGGAAAAAACAGGCGTTTTCCTTGCGCGCGGGCTTACTTCCCGCGCGTCGCTGATGCTGGTCGATGCGGATGAGATTGGCTTGGCAGGACAAAACCTTAACCGCCTGTTAGAACACTGCGCCAGTATCGGCGCTGCAACTCTGGTCGTCACTTCAGCCTTGCCGAGAGTTAACCCGAAGCCGTTGCAGCTGTGTTTAAGCCAACCCTCGAGTTTAGCCCCTGACAGCCCCTCCGCAGAAATAAAGCCGCGCTCACGAACAGTAGTCTAACGCTGATAGTCAGGACTTTAGGGTTGTTTAAGCTCGGCGCCTCAAGACCCGCAGATGCCTCTAATTGTTAGCTCGAATGCTACGCTTCAGATCTTCAAAGCTGCTGTTCGCTGCCGCCCGGGAATAAAGGTCTTGGGGCTTGCAAATTGCCCGGCAATGCGGTCCGAAGGTGACACACCTTGGTCTTCTTCCTTAGGAGGCGAATTGGTCGAGCAGGGGTTTGTCAAAAGCAGAGTACGACATTGAAAAGCACGGCGCAGCCGGCTGCACCGTGCTTGTGTGCTCAGGCCCGTTTACGCGTTCCGGAACCAGTTTGCCACTTCGTGCGTTGCGCGGTCGATAGTCTCGGGTTGGTCGTAATAGGCCAAATGCGGGGTGTCATCCCAGATCGTTTTTGTTTTCGTTGTGGCGGGCACGGCGGCCATGTGTCGGCGGGCGGCGTTGGGCAGGAAGTTATAATCCCCGTGGATCATGAGCCACGGCGCAGTCAGGGTACGCGCGGCGCTGATCGAGTCGTAAGACAACAGGTCGGCATCACTCATAACCGCGTAGCGGTTTTCCCATTGGCCACGATCGGCCCACGGCTGGTACCATTCCCACACAAAATCCCCCGGCATACCAACGTTCATATCCGTCTGAGCGACACCCTTGATGTATTTCACTTCGCCGGTCGTTTCGAAAAGCTCCTTCGCGGCCCACCCTTGGTCCCTGCGGGCCGCATACCCGTCTTCGGTCAACCATTCGATGTCGCCTTCGGCATCGCGGTAGTGCCCGGCAATGGTGGCAAGCGCATGGATGCCGTCCAACTCGGCAGCTGCGCGGAACGCCACGGAGCTGCCCTGACAGATCGCCAGAATAGACACCTGATCTGAATCGACATCCGCGCGGGACTTGAGGTAGGCGACCGCGGCCTTCAGATCTTCGACTTTATGGAATGGGTTTTCCCACGCGCGGGGTTCACCCCCGCTTTCACCGCGATAACGGCTGTCGTAGGCCAGTGCCACAAACCCCATCTCGGCAAGGCGCGTGGCATATTCGGTCGGCGCCTGCTCCTTCTGATACGTCATCGGGCCAATGATTGCGACGGCAGGGCGTTTGCCGGCTTGCGGCGTGGAATAGACGTTTCCGACAAGCGGTATGGCATCGACGTCAAAGGTGACTTTTTCCATGTGAAGAACTCCGTGTGTTTGGCTGTTTGCCTGTGTGGCAATGGATAGAAACGGCAGTGTCGAAAGGCAGGCTGCGGTGCCCGCGAGCAGGCTGCGACGGTTCAGACGCGTGGTTTGTGAAAGGCTCATTGCTTTGTTTCCCTTGGTGTTTCGTATTGCTGATGTGATTAATCTGACCACTGTCGATTGATTTGATAACCGGCCTTGTGTCGAAAGGATTGTTCGATATCATCGATGAATGGACCGTGATATCTTTCCCCATATTCCCGTCATCCTCGCAGTGGCACGGCGCAGCGGGTTTGCAGCTGCCGCGGCTGAACTGGGGATGAGTCCCTCAACGGTGAGCCATGCTGTCAAAACCGTCGAAGACCGCCTCGGTGCGCCGCTGTTCGCGCGCACCACGCGTTCCGTCGCCTTAACGGAAACCGGCACGCGGTTTGTTGAGCTCGCGGAAAACGCAGTTCATAGCATGAATACCGCTTGGGAAGTGGCGCGGTCTGACATCACAGGCGCATCCGGCGTGCTGCGGATCAACGCCCCCCGGATCACGCTGGATTGGGTTCTCACACCGGTGCTCAAGGCAATGGGGCAAACCTATCCGGATGTGACAGTGGAAGTGTTCTTTGACGATGGGCTTGCGGATGTGATCGAAGATCGCTTTGACGCGGGTATCAGGCTAGGCCGCATGGTCTCAGAGGAGATGGTGGTTGTGCGCCTGGCCCCAGCGTTCCGGATCATCCTTGTTGCCGCACCCGAGTATCTTGATCAGTACGGCGCGCCGCAATCACTGCTCGATCTCACCCATCACCAGTGTATTCAGTACCGGATGACCTCGGCAGGGAACCTCTATCGGTGGGATCTTCGCGACGCAGGTAGCGATGTGCAGGTTGACACACATGGCAGGGTGATCGTGAACGATATGCTGCACGCTCTGGAACTGGCGAAAGCTGGCACGGGCATTTGCTACACGTTCGAACCTCTGGCGCGGGGCATGATGGAGGCAGGCCACCTGCGCGAGGTCTTGCCCGAGGCGTCCTTGCATGAAGATGGTCTATCGCTCTACTTCCCCCAACGAGCGAGCCGCGCCCCGAAGCTGCGAGCATTTATCGATACCGCAAAGCAGGTTCTCGGTCGATTTGAGCCGACCAAAATCTGATCCTGCAACAGTCCGTGCATAAGCGGTCGTTGTCGCTATCCGAGTCAACTTGGACCGCGCGTCCGAAACGAATGTAATTGGGTGAGGGTGCCCCAAACCGCTCGCTCAACGAAACGTCAGAGTGTTGGCCTGGCACCCTGCATACCGGTCATTCGATGCGACTGCATGGTATGATTGAGAATGGATCTTCGGATAGCCAGACAACCGGCATCTGTTTGAACGTTGGCTTACCTTTCTTGCAGAGCGAGACGAACACCAAGCGCGCAATAGATGCCACCAACGACTTTGCCTTGCCATTTCAGCACCGTTGGGTTGCGGCGTAGGAAATTCCCAAGACCGCCAGCGGCAACCGAATAAACAATTGTGCTGAGGAATCCGATCAGAGCAAATACGATCCCAAGGATGGTGAGTTGTGCGACCACAAAACCTTGTTCCGGAACAACGAACTGGGGCAGGAACGCGAGAAAGAAAAGTGCCGTTTTCGGGTTCAGCACCTCAGCCAAGATCGCCTGCCTGAACGCTTGGGGGGCAGTGATTGGAACACGACCTTGGCCGAGATCAACCGAGGTCTTTTCGAATATTGCTTTCAGACCAAGATAGACCAGATAGGCAGCGCCAAGATACTTTACGATTGCGAAAAGGGTAGCGGACGCGGCGATGATCGCAGAAATACCAACCACTGCCATTATGGTGTGAAGGAAATCGCCGGCCGTAATGCCAGCACCGGTTGCAAGACCAACTTTTGTTCCGGACGTTGTTGCGCGGGCAACGGTTAAAAGTGTGGCCGGGCCAGGAATGAAAACGAACCCCAGAACAATCAGCGAATAGGTCAGCAGCACGGTGGGGTCGATCATTCTGTTTCCTCGGTTGATCCTGGAACCTGCAGCAATCCACAGGCTGAGATGGTTTACAAGCCTCTGAACCGAGCTTTCACAACGCGCTAGCAAACGATCAAGATTGGCACATAGCGCCCGTCTGAGCGGATGAAGTACGTTGGCCTGAAAAACCGTCTACTCCGTTAAGGGAGGCCCATAACTGCGGTCCGCCGCAGACTTCGGATGCTGCGATACCGCACGGAAGAGCAGACTTTCCAAATGGAAATATGGGACTGCACAACGCGCCGGTTCGTCTGCTCTCAGGGTGTTTGGCACTCTCACACACGTCTCGCGGCGGGTTCTGCCACGGTGGTCAAGCGCCAGAACCGCATCGGCAAGGCGATTGCAGCAACAACCAGACCCAGAGTGTAGCCAAGCCAAATGCCTGCGGCGCCGAGGTTCAACAGAAAGCCAAGGATGTAGCATGCCGGAAGTGCCAAAACCCAATACGCGGTTAAGGTAATCGTTGTTGGTCGGCTCATGTCGGACATACCGCGCAAAGCTCCAAGCGCCGTACCCTGAATGCCATCGGCCACCTGCAGCACTCCGACCAACAAAAACAGAAGCGTGGCGAGGTCGATGACCGCTTGATCAACTGACATGGTTTCGGCCAGTTGCCGGCCCGCAAGTATGAAGAGAGCAGCCACAAGCACCTGCCAGAAGGTGACCAAAGCAAAGCAAGCCTTCAGGATCGGGCGCAGACGGGCTGCATGCGATCGTCCCACCGCTTGCCCGATCCGAATGGACGCCGCCCCGGCAACGCCGAGCGGTATCACATAGGCCAATCCGGCAAGCGCATTGACGATCTGATGGGCGGCCAGCGCCTCGGCTCCGAGCCATCCCATCATAACACCTACAATTGCGTAAGCGCCTCCTTCACCTGCGTATCCAATACAAAGCGGCATGGCCTCTGCGCCCTGCTTTTTGAGATTGGACCAGGAGATCGAGACCTTTTGTCTGAACGGGGCGAGTCCCGGCGCACGGAGAAGCATCACAATGGCCGCGATGAGTGATACGCTTTGCGACAGAATACTGGCCAACCCCGCGCCGAGCAGACCCATGTCCAGTACGTGAATGAACGTGTAGTTCGCCGGTATGTTAACAATCACCCCGATGTAAGACAGCCCGACCGCCGTCCACGGCCAGTCCACGGCGTCAAAGAGCGCTTTCAATCCAAAGAACAGTGTGAAGGGGATCATCCAGAGTGCCATGGACACCCAGTAGGGCAAGAGGATCGCAAGGACTTCGCTGGGCTGTCCGAGTGGGCCCAGCAGAGGAAAGAGAGCGATCATCAGAAGCGCGCCCACGCTGCCTCCGATCAAACAAAGGATCAGACCACCGCGCAATGCTGCTGCCACGCGGTCTGGATTGTCGGCGCCATGCGCTTGACTAATTTGAACCGAGATCACTGTTATGACGCCCCAAAGCGTCGAGATCATGATGATGAGTATGGCCGTCGTGACACCGGCGGCAGCCAGCGGCACCGTCCCAAGAGGCGAAATCATGGCCGTGTCGACGACGCCGATCAGCAAGGCCGCAGCAAGACCGACCATGAGCGGAATGCTCAAACGTAAGACGGGCAATAATTCGGCGCGGGTCGTCGCCGGTATAGGGAGTGGTTGGGTGGGCATGGAGTTTCCTTCGGGCAAGCGCCCGATAAATTTGTCGCAAACCGGAAGCTCAGGTTCCGGAAGAATGAGCGGTGGTTAACCTTGCGACGGGAAGTCCATCAGAGTGCTCCTTGCTAGTGTGATGCGGATAGCGGATGAACACATAGGTTGTCCAGAGTTTGCTATCGCGGCAAACCAACACACCGATTTTTTGGAGTGCTTGATGCCGAGATTGGACCGGAAGCCGAGCAACCAGTTTAGATACCTCTCATGACCAGATAGAATGTCACATCGACCGGATCAGTCTCTAAGCTCCACGCATCTGCGCTCAAATCAAGAAAAGCCCAACAAGCACCACTCGAAGGCGGACAATAATGCAGCGCGGCAGCCAGTCTAAGCTGACATTCGCTGCGCTATCACTGTTCTGAGTTCGTCCAATTATCTGCGAAACTGGCTCAACTACGAAAACTGAAAAGGATCACCCGGCCTGTGAAGCATCGGTCGATCTTGCAGGTTTGCTCGGTTGCGGGCTTACGATCGCGCGAAGTTCCAACTGCGCGCAAAACCCTTTTTGCGTATCAACGAGTTTCAAAGACCCACCATGCCCCTCGGCAACCGCTTGAACAATCGATAGACCAAGGCCACTGGTTGACGTGTCGGAAATCAGGGCGAACCGGGTCAACGCCGCTTCGAATTCCGAATCCCGCAGTCCGCGCCCATCGTCGCTTACTTCGACCACAATCGTTTCACCCGTCCGACGCAGCAAAATGCGAATACTTGTCAGTTTATCTCCACCATGGATGACCGAGTTATCGATGAGATTTGTAAGCGCCTCATTTAGCATAAGTTCATCCGCCAGCAGTCTGAATGCGTGGCCGTCAGTTTCTACTGTCAGGTCAATACGGGGTGGCACACGGTCACGGATGGATTTAACCCATTTTTCGACGGCTTGAGCCAGATCAATTGGTTTGAATAATGCCTGTGGCGATAACGCGTCAGCGCGTTCCAGCATCAAGAGTTTTTGGCTCAAGTCTGCCGTTTCTCGCGCCGCATCCAGCAAGTCGCGGGCACGTTCTTTCTGCTGACTATTGCTCGGCGCGTCGACGACCGCTTCGGCCAGACTGAGAACGCCCGCAATTGGATTTCGCAATTGGTGCGCTGCGTTAGCCACGAATTCCGACTGCGCCGTCATTGCTTTTGTCACCTGCGAAAACAGCCGATTGAGAGTTGCGACGATGCCTTGGGCTTCTTCGGGTACACCGCGACGGATCGGCGAAAGATCGGCGGTCGATCGTCGTGCAATTGCGTTTTCTAGATCCAGCAGCGGCCGCAATCCAAGGCGAACGCCAAACCAGACGATGAACGCAAGGGACGCGATCAGGAAAGAGATGAGAAACGCCGTGCGTAGAACAAGGTCACGGACGAAGGCCGTGCGGACAGCCTGATCTTGCCAGACTGTTGTTGTGAATACTCCGCTGAACCCGTCGATTTCGGTCCGGACCTGCAAACGGACCCCGCTCACGGCACGCCCTAGGTAACTGGCATGGAAATACATTGGCTGCGAGGTTTCAGTGTCGCCAGAAGGGATGCCGACGGGTGGCGTTGCATACCCGGCAACGATCACGCCATCCGGAGCGAAAACGTGGTAAAAGACTTGTCCTCCGGATGTGCTTGCCAGAATATCACGCGTTCGAGCAGACAAGGCGTCACCGTCTGATACGGCCACGTCATTGGCAACTGCCAGTGCTGCGGACAACAGACTACGGTCAAACACATCAGCGGCCGTTCGGCGCGCGTTACCCAGCTGCCACAACCCCGCCAAAACCGCCAAAGCCAGAAGAGGGAACAGGATAATCACTGTAAGACGCGCCCGGAGTGACGCCGGCTGTGTCACCCCTGCCATTCGAGCGCGTATCCAATGCCACGGCGAACGGAAATGTTCAGCCCGTGAGGTGCGATCCGCTTTCTCAGGCGGGACACATAAACCTCGATCACCTTGTCATCAGCCTCGCTGCCCGCTCCATAGACGCTGGCCAAGAGGTGGGTCTTGCTCACGGCCCGGCCGTCCGCTTCGGCCAGTGCAGCCAAAACCCCAAGCTCTCTTCGGGGGATGTCGATCGGGCCGGATTGCCCGATTAGCTGCAGAGGTTCAAGTTCCAGCGTTACGGCGCCCAAAGACAGGGCTTGTGTTGGTGCAACCACCTTGCGTCTGGCTAAGGCACGCACGCGTGCGGCCAGTTCGTCCATCGCAAAGGGTTTCACAAGGTAATCATCAGCGCCAGCGTCCAGACCCTGAACACGGTCTTCGGTCCGCGTCCTAGCCGTAAGTAAGATCACAGGGCGCGGGTCCTGACGCTGCCGCATCGCACGCAGCAGATCCAACCCGCTTTGTCCTGGCAGATTGATATCCAGGATCACCAGATCGCTGGTTTCCTGAGCAAGGAAATCTGCTGCCTGCCATCCGTCACTGAGCGCGTCGACGGAATGGCCGTCGTCTTGCAGTCGATACGTTATCCCTTTGCGCAGGCTGTTGTTGTCTTCGACAAGCGTGATCCTCATGGCAAGATTTTTGCCGTGATGAAGGGTTGATGCAAGCTTCATCGGACATGCTGGGTTTGTTGAAGCAGGAAAAACTCTGCTCGAACACAGCCCGTATCGGACCGTTTCGATACGAATTGGGAGGAAACCGATGGCATTTTTTTCAACCACGCGCCGCGTGGCTATTGGCCTTGTTGCGGCCGCTGCAACCAGTTTCGCAACATCCGCATTCGCGGGTGGGCACGGAATTGACCTGAGTGGGAAAACCGTTGAGTGGGTGATCCCGTTTTCTGAAACCGGCGGCTCGGCGAAATGGGCAAATTTCTATGCGCCTCTTCTGTCCGAAGCTTTGCCTGGAACCCCAACAGTGGTCGTTAAATTCATGCCCGGTGCAGGCTCGACAAAAGGCGCAAACTGGTTCCAGCAGCAGTCTTTTGAAGATAGCGAAGGCACATTGATTTTTGGATCGTCGGGGTCGACACAGTTCCCTTACTTGCTCGGTGATCCGCGCGTTCGTTACGAGTACGGCGATTGGGAAGTCGTTTTGGCCTCTGGCACAGGTGGCGTTGCCTACCTGCCACCAGATTTAGCTGCGCAGATGGACGGTCTGGACGCATCCGCGTTGCGGGACACTGATTTTATCTATGGAAGTCAGGGGGCAACGCGTTTGGATCTTGTGCCCCTGTTGGCCTGGGAAATGCTTGGTCTGAATGTGGAGCCTGTATTTGGCATCAAAGGCCGTGGGGATGGTCGTTTGATGTTTGAACGCGGCGAGGCCAATATCGATTATCAGACGTCGTCGTCTTTCCTTAAAGGTGTCACTCCTTTGGTCGAGGACGGCTCTGCCGTGCCGATGATGAGCTGGGGTGCTCTGGACGCTGACGGAAACATCGTACGCGACCCTACCTTCCCTGATATGCCCACATTCAAAGAGGTTTGCGACGCAACACCGGGCTGCGAGACAAGCGGCGAACAGTGGGATGCGTGGAAAGCCTTTTTTATCGCGGGCTTCCCTGCGCAGAAAATGGTGTTTTTGCCGGCTGGCGCGTCCAAGGACGCAATCGTGACGTACACGCAAGCCTTTGAGGCGATCAAAGCGCGGGCCGATTTTGCCGAAATCTCGGCCGGGCGTCTGGGCGTATATCCTCAGATGACGGGTGACGAGGCGACTGCTGCGCTAGGGTCCGCTACACAGGTACCCCAAGGCGCGCGTGACTTTGTGATTGGATGGCTCAAAGACCGCTACGGCGTGTCGCTCAACTAATCCAAATCAGTTTCGGGGCGGCGTCCGCGCCGCTCCGCACCTTTCCCGACGAAAGCTGAAACCATGGACTTCGTTTCTGTCGCTTTACCTGCTTTGGGTGATGCCGCTGACCTTATTCTACAACCCATCGTGCTGGGCTACCTTGTTCTTGGCGTTGTGATGGGCTTGTGCATCGGTGTCTTTCCTGGACTTGGCGGGATTGCTGGCCTGTCGCTATTGCTGCCCTTCATGTTTGGAATGGACCCGGTGCTGGGCCTTGCCCTGATGATCGGAATGGTCGCTGTGGTCCCCACTTCAGATACCTTCGCATCCGTGTTGATGGGCATCCCAGGCTCTTCCGCGTCGCAAGCGACAGTATTGGACGGCTTTCCACTGGCTAAGAAAGGTGAAGCTGCACGGGCGTTGTCGGCTGCGTTCTCGGCCTCGCTATTTGGCGGATTGGTTGGCGCCGCGTTCCTGACTGTTTTCATCTTGGTTGCGCGCCCAATCGTGCTTGAATTCCGCACACCTGAGCTGCTGATGATCACGATCTTTGGCCTGTCTATGGTTGGCATCCTGGCGGGGCGCGTCGCGCTAAAGGGGATTGCTGCCGCCGGTTTGGGTATGATGATCGGCACGATCGGTGAAGGCGACAGCGCCGGCGAGCTGCGCATGGCGACCTATGACATGCCTTATCTGGTGGATGGCCTGAAACTGGTCATCGTGGGACTTGGCATCTTTGCCATTCCGGAAATCGTGGCGTTGCTTCGACAGGACCGCGCGATTGCCGATCGCAAACCATTGGGCGGTGGTTGGATGATGGGTGTCCGTGACTGGCTCGCCAATATCTGGCTCAGCGTCCGTTGCTCCATCATCGGCGTTATCGTCGGAGTGATCCCGGGACTGGGCGGATCTGTTGTCGACTGGATCGCCTATGGCCACGCCGTTCAAACGACCAAAGACAAATCAAAGTTCGGTAGAGGAGAGATCCGTGGCGTGATCGGCCCCGAAAGCTCGAACAACGCCAAGGAGGGCGGAGGCCTCGTTCCCACGCTACTCTTTGGTATCCCCGGATCCGGATCGATGGCGATCTTCATAGGAGCGATTGCGCTTTTGGGATCGGGGAATATCGAGGTTGGCCCTTCAATGCTGAAAAACAACCTCGACATCACCTATGCTATTGTGTGGCTGTTGGCGCTTGCCAACGTGGTGGGCACGTTGATTTGTATCGCCGCATCCGGGGGAATTGCGCGACTGACAACTATCCCTTTCTCATTGCTCGCACCTTTCCTCTTCATGATCATTTCCTTTGCCGCGTTCCAGTCCGGGCAAAATTTGATGGATCTGGTCGCGCTTTTTGCAATTGGTCTTCTTGGCATTCTGATGCGTCGGTTTGATTGGTCGCGTCCTGCGTTCCTGATCGGTTTCGTTTTGTCCAACCCGGCCGAAACCTATGCAAACCAAGCCGTTCAGATCGCGCAAAGCCGGTTCCGCAAAAGCTTTGAGGAAGGGATCGACTATATATTCTCCCCAATCGTAATTGTGTTGATCATCATTACCGTCCTTTCCGTCGTTGTCGGGCTGCGCCAGGCAAAGACGATCATGGCCGAGGGTGCGGTAGACAGCGGAGCCAAACGCGCCCCGTTGATTTTCTTGATCGCCGTTCTGGCCTATTTGGTCGTGGCGTTTACCAACGCTTCGATGATCCCGGATTATGCAGCTGCCGATCGTGTGTTCCCGCGCTTTGTCGCCGGCGTTTCGATTATAGCCTGTGTCGTGCTCCTGATCCGCATGATGCTCAAGCCCGAGGCCGACCCGCTATTTGCTGATCGAGAGTCGGTAGAGTTTGAGAGTACGTCCCATGGGCTTTGGGCCACTCTGGCTTGGTTCCTTGGGTTGTTGGTCCTCACTTCTCTAGTCGGATTCATTTTGGCGTTGGCGATGTTCCTGTTGTTTTTCATCCGCATCCGTGCGGGGCGGAGTTGGGGGTTTGCGGCTCTCTACACCGCCGGTGGAATAGCCTTCATGTGTTTCATGGCAGGACTCTTGAATCGCGACTTCCCGCCTGGTCTGTTGCAAAGCTTTGTCAAACTCCCGTGGCCACTGACATGAGCCAACACGCAATTCCCTTTCTGTTTATGCGAGGCGGCACATCGCGCGGCCCCTATTTGAACCGGTCCGACTTGCCCGAAGATCGCGAAGACCTGTCCAAGGTCCTGGTGTCCATGCTCGGGTCCGGGCATCCGATCAACATAGATGGCATTGGCGGCGGCGCGGCTGTCACGACGAAGGTGGCCATTCTTTCGCCCTCAGATGACGATTGGGCAGATATCGACTATTTCTTCGCTCAGGTTGGCGTCGAAGATCGTTCGGTCGATTACAAGCCCACTTGTGGCAACATCCTTGTCGGCGTCGGCCCCGCTGCGATCGAAATGGGAATGACCCAAGCCTCTGGACCCGAGACAGAGGTGCGGATCCGCGCCGTGAACACTGGGGCGCGTGTCCTTGCGAAAGTGCGAACTGGCAACAGGGGAGAAGTCATCTACAGCGGCGACGCCTCTATTGATGGGGTGCCTGGTACTGCCGCGCCGATTGAGCTGATGTTCATGGACGTCGTCGGAGGCGCAACCGGCGCGATGTTCCCGACCGGCAATCGGATTGATGTGATCGACGGGGTTGAAGTGACTTGCATGGATGTCGCTATGCCGATGGTCATTGCGCGTGCGAAGGATTTCGATCTGACGGGCACCGAGACGGCCGACGAACTCGACGCCAATCGCGCGTTTTATGATCGAATGGAACCCATTCGCGTTGAAGCTGGGCGATTGATGGGTATGGGAGACGTGTCGAACTCGGTCACGCCCAAATTCGGGGTTCTTGCAGCGCCCGTCGCAGGAGGCCATGCCTTGACGCGGTACTTCATGCCGAAAAAATGCCACCCGAGCCTTGCTGTGACAGGCTCACAATGTCTGGCTGCGTCGTTGCTTTGTCCCGGCACCGTGGCTGAGGGAATTGCCGAACTCCCTGATGCCGGACCAACTGCAATGAAACTCGAACACCCGATGGGCATTCTTGACGTTGTGATGGACTACAGACGTGATGGCGCCGAGTTTGACGTGATTTCGGCAGGACTGGTGCGAACGGCCAGAAAACTGGCGTCTGGCGAGGTCTTTGTCGATGTCGCAAACGCGGATTGATACGCGCAGTGGATAATTGTATACTACGGTATACAATTACGGAGTAGCTTGATGCAGTGTGAAGACCCTCTCTCCCTCGCAAGGGGTAGTGTAAAAGCAGCCCTCGATGCCTTAACTGCGGAAATCCGCGCCTACCCAACACCCGTCTCGGGTTGCGACGCGCAGTACAACTACCTGATAGGACAACGGAACTCTGTTGCTGAGGCGCTCCGCGTCTTGGATGAGCCGCACTTTGTTGCGACCCCGCGCACTTCTGAACCAAATGCGGGGATCGAAAGCCGGTGAAGGTTCACATCCTAGACGATTGGTTCGACACGCTCAGAACGCTTCCTTGTTTCCGTATGTTGGACGCTCACGACGTCATGGTTTGGACTGATCATGTGGCAGAGCCCGCGCGTCTTGCAGAGCGTGTATTGGACGCCGAAGCATTGGTTTTGTTTCGCGAACGGACCAAGGTCAGTGCAGATCTTTTGGACCAGCTTCCGAACCTGCGGCTGATTTCCCAACGCTCGGTCTATCCGCACATCGATGTTCCGGCATGTACGCGCAACGGTGTTCTTCTGTCATCGAACATGCATTCGGAAACACCCTCATACGCCGCCGCCGAAATGACATTGGCGCTGATCTTGGCCAGCTATCGGCAAATCCCCGAACAAGTCGCGAGCATTCGTTCCGGCACTTGGCAAATGGGGGTTGGCCGAACGCTACGCGGCCGGGTGTTGGGGTTATATGGTTACGGTCGAATCGCGCAGGCAGTCGCGGGCTACGCTAAGGCCATCGGAATGACCGTCCAATGGTGGGCGTCTGATGCTGGTCGTACTCGTGCAGCGGCTGCTGGAGAAACCGTCGCAGAAAGCCGAGAGGCGTTCTTTGCGACGTCGGATATCGTTAGCGTCCATGTTCGGCTCAAGCCGGAAACACGCGGTATCATCACCGCAGACGACCTCGCTGCTATGCAAGCGCGGTCTCTTTTTGTGAATACTTCGCGGTCGGGGCTGGTGGCCGCGGGCGCATTAGAAGCGGAAATCGCACGCGACCGTATCTATGCGGCGCTGGATGTGTTCGATACCGAGCCATTGCGCGATACATCACATCCGCTTTTGACGCATCCGCACGTCCTTCCTACACCCCATCTGGGCTATGTCACCGAAGATGAATTCAACCTGCAATTCAGCGATATCTTCGAACAAGTCAACGCATTTGCCTCGGGCTCACCGATTCACGTGATCAACCCCGAGGTGTTGGGCTGAAAATCCGTGCGGCAACAGGCGCGCCAAGTATAACCACGAAAATCCGGAGTACGTGGTGCGCGACCACAAAAGCAATGTCGGCACCGACGATCAGTGCAAGAACGGTAAGTTCTGCCTGACCGCCGGGCGCAAAGGACAACAGCGCTTCCATTCCCGGCGCCAACCCTGTTGCATAGACGGCTTCGACCATGAGCAGTGTTAAGACGATCAGGATCAGGCAGAACCCAAGGCCGGCGGCCAAGTCGCGTCGCACTTCCTCCAGCGTGATTCCGGCATACTTTGACCCGATGGTCATACCGATGAAAAACTGCGCCGCCCATATCGCTTCGGCCGGGGGGCGATAATGCAAGCCATCTGCGAGTGTCACTGCCGCGGTCAAGATAAGCGGGCCCAGTATGGATGCGCCAAACATGCCGACCCATTTCGCAACGCGCCATCCGGCGATCGCACAGATCATCATGACGACCAGTTCCGCTACCGGCACGGTCGCCACGGGAACACCTGGCGGGTTAGATAAATCGGCGTCCCAAATCCCCTTAAGGATAAACGGCAGGGCCACCACGATCACCAGAACCCGTGTGGCGTGGATCAGACTAAGCGCACGCACATTCGCGCCGGCCTCCTCGCCAAAGACGATCATATCCTGCAACCCTCCAGGCATCGTCGCGTAATACGCCGTCGGCAGATCATACCCGCACAACCGTCGGAAATAGGGAACACCGGTCAGGCCGATCAAGCAAACCATCACAGGTACGAGAACAAGCGTCGGCCACATGGCGGGCACGCTTGCGAGCACCGAGGGCGTCAGGGTCGCTCCCACGGCGACGCCAAGGATCGTGCGCATCCCTTCGTTCAGTAGCTTTATGCCCCCTAGCGGTATGCCAGCCAACGCCGCAACCAGACAGGCGGCAATCGGACCAAGCAACCAGGGCAAGGGTAGGGACAGAAGGTGAAATCCCCATACACCTAAAGCCGCAGTCATAAAGGCATAAACAACAGCCCTCACCTGAGTGACCCGTTCAAACGGTGCAACAAAGACGTACGAAGATGCGCCTCCGCGGCCGCGCCGGCTGCCTCTTCTTCGCCAGAGCGGACCGCAGCAATGATATCGCGGTGCTGCCGCACTACGACGTCAATTCGATCTGAGTCCGTATATGTCGTCGGCCCAAGAAGCAGCAGTGAGTTATTGAGGGCGCGCGCCGCTTCCAGCAAAAAGCGGTTTCTCCCGGCCAAATACAATGCGCGGTGAAAGTCCTGATTGATCGCGGCACCAACAGCGGGATTGTTGCGCTCGGCCTCGATTTGATCATTCAGGGCGTCTAGTGCATCGAACTCTACTTCTGATCCATGTTTTGCGGCCATTTCTGCGGCTGTGCGCTCCAGCACCATGCGCATTTCATAGAGTTCTACGATCTCACCATGCGCCAGAGATCGGATGACGGCCCCAACGCGAGGCCGGTGTTCGACGATGCCGTCGCTTTCAAGACGCCGCAGCGCTTCCCGGACGGGAGTACGCGACAGGTTCAGGCGCTCTCCGACTTCTTCTTCGCGCAATCGGTCGCCGGGGGTGTAGGTGCCGGATCGTAATGCATGCAGCAACGCCTCATATGCGGCTTCGCCACTTGATTTAGATGATTTTGTCATCGGGCTTGCCTTTTGTATCCAAGCGGATACAAGGAACTTAAAGGAATCGTAAACCCATGTCAAAATAGGAAATTAAAATGCCATCGCCAGACGTTTTGGTGATCGGCGGGGGAAACGCTGCAATGACGGCAGCGCTGACTGCTCGTGAAGCCGGCGCGAGCGTGACCGTGCTTGAAGCTGCGCCACGCCCCTATCGGGGTGGCAATTCCCGCCACACCCGGAATTTTCGCTGCATGCACAGAACGGATATGGGCGTTCTTACAGGCCGCTACGAAGAAGACGAATATTTTGAAGATTTATTGAAAGTGACACAGGGCAAAACCGACCCCAATTTGGCCCGGATGACAATTCGCGCCTCGGAAGAAGCGTATGCGTGGATGGAAGCGCACGGTGTCCGGTTCCAACCCTCTCTTTCTGGAACACTCTCGCTTTCCCGAACAAACGCGTTCTTCCTTGGTGGTGGGAAAGCACTGGTGAACGCTTACTATTCGTCGGCGGAAGACGCCGGGATCGAGGTAAACTACAACGCGCATGTCGATCACCTTGCCGTCGACGGCGCGCAAGTGGTTGAAGTATTGACCACAATCGACGGTGTTCAGCACCAGTTTACGCCCCGAACAGTTATCGTCGCATCCGGCGGATTTCAGGCGGATCTGGATTGGCTCACCCGTGCTTGGGGGCCGGCCGCGCAGAACTTCCTCATTCGCGGGACCCCTTACAATCGGGGCGTAGTTCTGAAGGACCTTCTCGATCAGGGCATGGAGAGTGTGGGTGATCCTACTCAATGCCATGCTGTCGCCATCGACGGGCGCGCGCCCAAGTATGACGGAGGCATCGTGACCCGATTGGACTGCGTCCCGTTCTCGGTGGTTGTGAACAAGGATGCTCAGCGGTTTTACGATGAAGGTGAAGACGTCTGGCCCAAACGTTATGCGATCTGGGGTCGGCTTGTTGCAGCCGAGCCAGATCAGGTCGGTTACGCAATTATTGACTCCAAGAGTATCGACCTCTTCATGCCGTCTGTTTTCCCCCCTGTTCAGGCTGATACTATCGAAGACTTGGCTGAAGAAATGGGGCTGTCGCCGTCCGCTCTGCGCGAAACGATTGACCGCTTCAATGCAGCTTGCCAACCAGGTGAGTTTCACCCCACTGAATTGGACGGCCTAGCCACGCAAGGATTGAACACCCCAAAGACCAATTGGGCGCGTCCCATCGATACGCCACCCTATTATGGATATTCACTCCGCCCTGGAGTGACGTTCACTTATCTCGGCCTGAAAGTTGACGAAACGGCGCGAGTCTCAGGAGCGTCCGGACGGATGGAGAACCTATGGGCCGCCGGCGAGATTATGGCCGGCTCAATCCTGGGCCAGGGCTATCTGGCTGGATTTGGCATGACGATCGGCACTGTGTTCGGCCGTATAGCAGGCAAGGAGGCTGCTGCCCATGCACACTGACACGATGGACGAAGCGCGCCGTCAGCTGCAAATCTGCAATGCCTGTCGGTACTGCGAGGGCTACTGTTCGGCCTTCCCGGCAATTACCCGTCTGCGCAGTTTCGCTGATGCGGACATTACGCAAATCGCCAATCTCTGCCACAACTGCCGAGGATGCTATTACGCCTGCCAGTACACGGAACCCCACGAATTTGCGCTGAACCTGCCGCGGGCACTGGCTGAAGTGCGGGGCGAAAGCTGGACTGATTACGCCTGGCCCAAACCGGTTGCAGAGCTTTTCCATAGGCGCGCTTGGGCGACGGTCGCCGCGACCGTGCTGGGCTTTGCCGCGATTTTCTTGATCGCGCAGGCGGTGCGTCCTGAGAGCGGTGCAGGATTTTACGCCGTGATGTCCCACGGTCTCATGGTTGCTATTTTTGCCCCCGCGTTCCTGCTCCCATTGGCGGGGCTGGGCTATGGCCTTATCCAGTATTGGCGCGATGTTGGCGGTTCAATGATCACTCGGGCTCAGATTTGGGATGCCCTTCGTCAGGCTGGCACGATGAAAAATCTTTCAGGCGGGCATGGCGATGGCTGCAACTTCGAAACAGAGGAAAGGTTCAGCCCGGCGCGCCGGCATGCACATCATGCAGTGATGTACGGATTTCTGCTGTGCTTCGCGTCGACCTCCTCTGGAACGCTGCTGCACTACGTGTTTGACCAACCCGCGCCTTACCCATTGTGGTCCTTGCCGAAGGTGCTTGGAATTACCGGCGGGGTACTGATGGTCATTGGTTGTGGGTCGATGTTGCGTCTCAAATCCAAAGCGTCTGCGGAGCTGGGGGATCCGTTGCGCTGTACATCCGAAGCCGCGTTCATTTGGCTGCTCGGTTTCGTCGCCCTTAGCGGATTGATCCTCTATGTTTTGGGTGGAACCGCTCTGATGCCCCTTCTTCTTGCCCTCCATTTGGGCGCGGTCTTGAGCCTTTTTTTGCTCACTCCTTACACCAAGATGGCGCATGGGTTTTTCCGTTTCACGGCCCTTCTGCGAGACGCGCAACAGCGATTTTGATATAGCTGCGTCCAAATCAGCAGCAACATGAGGGGCGCGTCGAGGAGGTCTGAGAGTGACAAAAATCGCAATGCTCGCCGGGGACGGGATTGGTCCGGAAATTTCGGGCGCGACACGGCGCGTTTTACAAGCTGCGTCCGATCGGTTTGGATTGGATCTGACGTTTAGCCTCTGCCTATCCTAGATTTCTATGTTCCTTATCCGTTACATATACCTATTCCCCTGAAGAGAGGTTTCTTCAGGGGAATAGGTATATGTAATGGGTAGATAGGAGAGAGATCCTTGGAAGGATACCTAGGGAGGGAGGCTGTGGATATCTTCATATGATCTTTACCCACAGTCTAAACAATTGAATTTATAAGATAATTTACGACCTATTGCCCCGATGACAACTGCGATGGAGGGCTGGGCAGCGGGTGGGTCGGGTGCCCTATTTTACAGTTTTTGTAGGTCTGGTTAGTGTCCAGGAGCAGACGTTCGAAGTTGCGCCCGTCAATAACCGTTCTGCGGGCATGAGCCGACGTCTGCTTGAAACAAGCCAATGCCCGCTATGGGTTTGTGCAATACATCATCAAGACTTGAGTGCTTGGACAAAGTTCAGAACTGAAGGCCGAGAAAAACAACAGCCAATGGCACTGGTGAGACCGCAAGAATGACTGTCAAAAACGTCGAAAGCGGTGTGAAAATCCCGCTCAGGCCCGCGATGATCATGATGCCGCCTCCGCCACCGATGATTGAGTTACCCGGCGTGTTAACCGCTATCGCAATCGCCACATATCGGTAATGCATAGCAAAACGAACAACGCGATTTGATTGACCTTCGAGAAGCATCGCGACACGCTCATCTTTCGATAGCGGTGCAGCTCTGCTGACCAAATCGGCAGCACCCCGCAACCTAACGGTTCGCAAGACTTGCTCAAGGGCACTGATTGGCAGAAACCGCCCGATCGCAAAGGCCAACATCATGGCGGCAACCGTACAAACGTACACAAGTGGTGCGATTGCAGCGCCAAACCCTGCCAGCAACGCAATCCCTATTTCAGCGCCCGGAACAAAGGGTATCGCAAGAAGTACGACATATGCGGCAGCGCCAATCATGATGGCCCTGTGGACCATTTGTTCGTTGCCGGGCCTGATTTCCAGTTGCAAAGCGTCGCGGATCATGTGCACGCCCCAAGTCGCTAGCAGAATGAAAACAATCAGGAGACAAGTTTTGAAAACGATACGGCTTAATCTCAAATCACCAGACACTCTACGTGATCTCAGCTAGAGACCGTTTCTGGTTGAGATTGCATGCCAACTCCTTGGACCCGGATTTGATGAGTCCAGTACCAACGCCGCGTCGTCCAGGTTGCATCAATGGCCATCTCGTCATCTGCAATCGTTCCATGCCAGACCACAGTGTGGGGCGCATCGGGACAAATCGCCGTGGCCGTGAAGTGAATGACGCCGTCTACTTCTTTGGTCTGATAGTTTGACCAGCCGAAGTTGCAGTATTCTTCGCAATTTGCCGATTGGAACGTGCCACTTCGAAAAACGATCACATCTTCTAGTGCTGTACCGCTCTTAACGTCCGCGCCAGATATGCTGAACGACATCCCATCCAACGCGCCTGATGCAGACCAATCGCCTTCCGGCACGGCGAGATCTGGGATGTTCCCATTCATTACCGTAAGGGTTGCCGCACCCGTACCCAGCGTAGCCATGGTTATCGCAGCGATCTGCAAAATCTGAGGCATAAAGGACTCCGTCCTTTGTGAAAAAAACCAATCTGAACAATACAACGAGTATGGACCAAATGCCTGCGCAGACAAGCCAAATTAAATGGCTTGGGCTGGCCGCAAGACTATTTTGGCCCTGGCCGATCTGTTCGTCTACTTGCCAGCGCGCCCTCAGGATATGGCGGACACCAATGGGCTGGATCGTGTGCTTAAAGATTTCGAAGTTGTAATCACATGATCGGATGCGCCGACCGGACACTCATGCAGCTTGAAGCATTTGGTGGGTTTGGACTCTCACCAGCCCTTTGCTGCACCTTGCACGAACGTCCCCTGCCGCACCCTAAGCAGACTTACACCCGACCCACCCGTTACACCTGTTAAGTTGCTGCTACCTCGGGACTAGCAACTCGGAAATTATCGATTTTTTATAAAGGGTTATTCGGTAGGTAAGGTTATCTACCTGTAACCTCATAAGGTTCGTTCCCAGGATCTATCCCCATCTATCCCTTACTTATGCCTATTCCCCATTGAGGCCCTCCTCTCCGGGTGTGGGATTGGCACTGCAGACAAGGATATCTCCCGCCCCAGAAGAGTTTTTTGCCTAAGATTGGCGAATTTTTAGTGATTTCTTTCTATCTGATTGTCATTTTTGGTGTTTTTCCCCAAAATGAGCTTGCGGTGCAGAAGATCGGAAATACTACTTTCGCCCGGTCATGGCCGAGGCATCTGTGTTTAATCGCGCTTGGAACAGTCTGCGGGTGGCCAAGCGCCTTTGGTCTCATCCAGCAAAGGGGTGACAGCAGATCCGGGGCAAAACTGTGGGGAAAGCGTGCGCTCTCGGGGCGCGATGAACACGTTCGGCCATCTGTATGATTGCCCCTGTGGTAGTGAAACTTGATTGAGCGACTTAAGCTGCCTGATTGAGCTCGCGCTGGTGCCGACCTGATCTCCGCTCGCCTCTGAATCCCAACCGGACACTCGACCCACCTGTTGTCCAGCTCTCCATCGCGGCTGTCATCAGAGCCATGGGTCATGAATTATTCAAGAACGCCAATCGTTTAGACTGTGGGTAAAGATCATGTGAAGGTATCCACAGCCTCCCTCCCTAGGTATCTTTCCTAGGATCTCTCACCTATCTATCCATTACTTATACCTATTCCCCCAAAAAAAGACCTCACTTCAGGTATGGTATCCACAGGGGCATTTTTTGGGGCATTCCTGATGGAGTTCCACCCGGGGGTGCCCAACAGCGCGAATATCAGCATCGATGTTGTGGAGTCCGGTCTGAAACCGAGTCTATTATGTTTATAACTTTTTGATAAATATACTTTTTTTCAAAGCCGTCCATATAGAACCCCAACTTCATCCGGGTAAGACCCGAGTCTTCAATGCGCGAAGGCAAACAAAAGGCCGCACGAAGCGGCGGGAAAGAGCATAGAAATTTCGGATTTAAATTAGAGATTTAACAGTTCGGAGGCCGAATACACCGGCAGACCAACTGCGGCTGGAGATGGACAAACCCCTGCTTCATTGATGCGTTTCTGGAGATCGCTTTCGTCGATCTGCAATACGCTCGCCGCACCACGCACGGTTTGAAAACGCCCCAGAAACTGATCAAGAATTATGACGCTCACACTATTCCGGATTCTTCGCCGGTAACCAGGTGGAGATGGATACAAAGGCAACAGCTTGAGCTCATTCAACTGTTTGAGTTCCTCATATTTTAGGCCAAGTTGCTTGGTCAGATCATATGGTGTGATGTGGTCGCTGGTGAAGATGCGCAGCTTGGCAACAAGTTCAGATCTGAGAACACGGATGCCAGCAATGGTACCCTCGGTTCCACGTTGATACCAGCTAGCCAATTGGTCGGTCAGGATGAGCCGAATGATCTGCGGTGTGGTGCATCCGTAAGTAAAGCAAGCTTGATGAATGCTACAAGCGTCTGTTTCGGTGGCAGGGCTGTTACCAGCAATATGCTCACGGATTCGAGTCGAGAAGCCCTCAATGTCTTCTCGCCTAAACCGCCATTTCTTATGTATAGCGCTTCTGATTGGCTGGAGTAGTCCATCAGTTACCAGTGCTTCAAAGCCTTTTGCGCCGATGCCAAGAAGCTTGGCAGCCGTCGTCGTATCCAGGCTCTTCACTACGTCTTGGATGTGGGCCGAGCACTTCTGCATTTGAACTTTGAGATTCCGCTGTTGAGGGTTCCCATTGTCGGGCAGCAATCCATCCCGCACCAATGCCATTCTGACCCAGCTGTGGTGCCTATTTGCTGCCTTTGCAATCGCAGCAATGTTGGCATCGACATATCGTTCAACGCTGAACTCTTTCGATATACTGTTCAAACAATAGTGGCCTTGGTCGGCGCACAGTCGCTTCATCAACTCGCGAAAGACCACTCGTTCCTTCGGTTTCGCGGAAGACAAAGCCCAGTTGTGCAGCCAGGTTTTGCTCAGCCGCAGACGATGTTTGCAGAGGGCTTTATCAACGGCCTCAAATACTGAGGACATACCCTTCTTAGTAATCGCAAAGCCAGCTTTGATAGCATTTCGCTGTTGTTTAAGAGTTAGGGCATCTGGATGACCGGTGCCCCATTCGACGACTTGCCCTAAACCGAGGCACCAACGCTCCATGACGTCGATCTGAACCTCACCGATCCAGTTGCACATGGGTGTGTCATTCTCAATTTGGCAGATCGCGGCGCGCTCGAATGCACTTTGACGCATGGGCCTTACTTGTTGTGGTAGCCGATCAAGCCAGCCCCGCTCAAAACCAGCGCGCGTAATGTGGTCGTAGCAAGTGGTGTAGTCCGCATACGGCAACGGTATCAGAGCGACGTTGTGCATCTGGCAGGTCCGTATTGGCCGAGGTAGCCAGTTTCGGCGAAGATGCAGCTGCGATTTATCTGCCGTTCCAGTCTGCAGCCAACAAACAGGACAGATCGCTAAGTCTTGCTTGCGTAGTGACCGCGAAAGGAACTGCTGCCCGCGCAAACGTGAGTACGTACGTGACAGTTGTTCCGGGCTGTTTTGCCTCAGGTTCGGTAAATCAGAACCCGTAAGACCCGCCAACTGGTCAAGATCAGATTGGTGACCAGCGCAGACATTCGCCTTTGACAGTCCTGTCGCTGCGCAGAATTCCTGTGTGGTGCTGGATGCATTGACGGCGGTATTCCGGGCAAGTAGCGAGAATCCGGGTTCGTCGGCTTGCGCCGATTTCTTCAAAGGTAAAACTGAGATCATTTTTCTGCTCGTTGTTGGGCCGTCTTGTTCGACAGCTAGTCTTGGGGTTTGATTTTTATGGTTTCGAAGTCGTCCGCGATAAACGGGTTGAGTGCGGGAACGCAGTCCTCTTCTTGTCGGTAGCAGTTTTGGAAGTGCTCGATGACAACCTCTTCTGCGCCGCTTCGATGCGCCTTTGCTGTGGCACGCTGACACCAGACGCAGATCTCGCCAAAGGCATACATCCCTGCGTGCATGAGACGTGCAGCGAAGTCTTGAGTCATGACGCTGTCGCCCAGGGTGCTGCCGGTATTTTCAGCGACTATCTTGAGAATTCGTATCGTTCGAGCGAGATCTAGCGCAGGATCAAAACTCGACATTCGGACTTTTCTGTAACGCCGATCCAGCTGACCGTCTGATGCAAGGACATCATTGAATTCCGGCATCCCGATAAGGATTGGAATGATCTGGCCAACGCGCGGCTTCACGAGTGATTTCAGAAAGTCTTGTAGGTCTTCTCGATCTTGTTTCCCTGTCGATCTGATATGTTGGATTTCGTCGATCACTAAAATCCTGGTTTTAAGTTCAGCCATGTAATTCCGGCTCGAGCGCAGCATGGCTTCAGCGCTATCTTTGTGGCTAGCCGGCCAACCAAGCTCTTCTAAAAGCGCTGCGCTGAGCGATTTCAATGTCGCTCTCGCCCCGAGGTCGAGTTTCAGAAATGGTCTTTCTGGGTCCCCTGCAGTGGTTTCACTCATACCGAGCGCCTCCAGCGCCTGCATAGTTCCCTCGGATTTTCCGGTTCCCGTCAGGCCCAGAACGGCAATCCCTCGTGTCTCGAAACGTCGACCGGACCCGATTGTCGTGACAAAGTCTTCGTACGTCTCTGTTATCCGTTCCCTGATCCGTTTCGCGTCGCGGCTGTGTATGAAAAGCGGATCAAAACTGGTCATTTCGGAAGAATAATCAGACATCGTCTTCGTCCCCCTGCCACCACTGAGTATCATCATCGAAGCCGTTATCCCGAGTATTGGGTTCAGCCATTGGAGCGTCGTCACCATGACTCGGTGTGGATTTCTCCTCTGGACCGTCGTGTACGGTGCCGGGCGCGGGTTCGCCTATAACGAAACCCAAACCGTCGCCTGCGCTTGGAAGCCCTTCTAGTCGGTCAAAAGTGTCATCGAAGATGGACAGACCATGCCAAAGGTTGTTCTCAGCTCGATCAATGTCTGCAGCGGTCGGGGCTTGGGGCAGCGTTCCCATAAGCCTTTGTTTATCAGTCACTCGTGATCTAATGTCAGCGAGAGCAGCCAAGATAACTGAGTAGTTCACCTTGGCCTCAGCTGCATAACGTTTTCGTAGGATTGCACCTGTCGCATTCCATTCTTCGACGGATACCCTGGAAAAGTTCTCAATGCTGTTCGCGACTTCGATCCACCGGCCCTTCACATAGACACTGACCGCACCAAGCGAGTCCGGATCAAAGTAGATGGGGCATTTGAGGTTGCCATATTGTTTGCGCACCTCAACAATTTCTTCGCTGTTGAAGTCGATACCAAGAACCCGGGCGCCTCGTTTCGTAAGCACGCGCTCAACACGAATGCCAAATGCCTGTCTGCGGATGGAAACCGGAAGATCGGGTGGCTTGCCGATAGTCCCGACCAACCGATTGAACGCGTTTTGTGGAGTTTCATCAAACAGTCCGAAATGATCCGACTGGTGATACACATCCACTATGTACTGAATAAAGATTGCCGACAATTGATCGTCGGTCAGTGTTGCTCGGGCGTCAGTATCATAGTCACCTTTTTCCTGAGGGTTGCTAAAAGTTCTTCCCGGAATGAGCGGCATGGCACAGTCGGTGAAATTACCAAAAACTCTTTCGATCACGCTGCGCAGTTGAGGCTCTCCAAGCGTCGGAAAGAAGTAGGTCGCGAATGCGGTGCTGACTGCTCGCTGCGTGTATTCAGAGAAGAACGCGGAACCAGTATCTGACTGCAAGCTTTCAAATTGCATGCCTGCCCAGCCATTTTTGGCACCCACTGCTTTTGCCAGGTGATCTTTGTTTTGCGTTGCCATACGCAGCGCACGGACAGCGGCCTCAGGATTCTGTGATGCCGACAAAACGAAACCGACGATGTAGCGTGTGGCAACGTCAATGACGATGTACATCCATCTGCGGGTGCGTGGCAGTGCAGCCAACGTCTTCTCGTCAAGTCCTTCTCGAATGGGTCCGAAATTTATCAGCGTTCTAGCATCTACCTCCCACTCGTCGATCTGAAAGCATTCGCCGGGCCGCGTTGCACGTTCCGTCTTTCCAACACCCGAGAATTCCCGTTTGGCCGCTGCAAGCCCGTCTCGGCCGGCCATGATCGCAAACGCTCCAAACTTCTTAATCCAGTCATGCAGAACCGAGCGCCCACGGCCTTGTATCAGCCGCTCGCCGACCGCCGCGCGTTTCAGGTTCTCGACTTCAATCCGCATGATCGTTTCGCGGATGACACCGTTAGCAGAGTACTTTTGATCCTTCAGGAACCTTCGGAGGAGCGAAGTAATGAAAAGGAAGCTTTCTTGATCAATATCGATTGAAGACGCTTTTCCCCGGTAGTCTTTGAGCGCCTCAATGCGGCGACCGGACTCACGGTATTTGCGTTTCCATAGCAGAATGGTGCAAGCATTTGGCCATCTCGACGGACTGTCGCTCTGGGAACAGAAATACTTCCTTCCGAACTCACCTTCAAAAGCAGATCGAATTCTTTCGACCTCCTTTCGCAGAATATGTTCATTGTCTTCAAGGCTGCTTGGGGTGAACTTCAACCTTGATTGTGCATGGAGTTTTTCTACTGCACTGACAAAAAACCACCGGTTAAGCACAAGTGTCCTTTGCGTTTTTGGCAGCTCCCAAACAAACATGTATGGATCTGGCGAGTATCTCGCTTCGATGACGTTGGCCGGACGGCGTTTGATGTCCCATTCCTTGCTGGCAACGGCATCGTTGATATCTGGCCATGAGAACCGTTCGATAGCATTAGAGCCATCGGCGCGTTTCATATAAGCGAAGTCTTCATCGCTCATAAGGAATTGGTATGAGATGCCGCCCCAACAGTAGAGATCAACGGTGTTGAAGTGGAATTTTGGGGTCATCGAACTGCACGCACCATTGTGAAAAAGTTGATGCGACCGGGACTGACCTTCGCCAGCCCCCCTTCATACAGGGCCCGGACAATGCACCGAAACCCGCGACCGCCTGCGCGGCATAGACGCGTCAGATCACAAATTGAGATTTCGCCCTGGACACTTTCCAAGACCTCAGCCAATCGTGCATCGACTTCATGATCAGGGCAGAGAGCAAAGCGTTGATACATGATCGCGTTGAAGGCGTGAACGCGTGAAATGCAGCGTTCTGTAACTAGACGAAGTTCATCTGCAATCTCGGGAACGATGCTTTCTCGTAGACACTCAAGTTCTCTAATAAAGCGACCAGACGCCAATCGCTCCGTTGGTTTGACTGCGACAGCTATGCGGTGGCCGTCCCGATTGTGTATCAATAGGTCAATGAAATGCTTGGCGGCTTTTCCGTCTTCGTCAATGAATGACAGCGGGCCGACCTGCTCACGGACTTGCGCGACCGCCGGGTTAACTAGTGTCAATACGAGGTGGTGATACTCAATTTGGCTATCCAGCCCATAGCGCCTTGGCAGTCCCGTTTTGAGATCCAAAAGGACCGCTAGGATCCGGCATGACCCGCGGGATCGCACATTGATTGGACGGTTTCCGCGATACGGGAGCGGAGTCACTTCTGGCATTTCAATGGGGCCAAAATCATCTGGAAAGGGGTCGGTTGGCCCGTAGGCGCGCTGGAAGGCCTCCGGTAGTTCCGACAGATCGATAGGTGGAGCCGCTGCGGCCTCCATTGCTGTTTGATCGAGCAGCACGTTCATAACAAAACATCCCCGTTTCCAGACGCGCCCGCGTCGGGTTTTTGAGCGCAAGCGATCATCCGCTGGCGCGAGTCTGTTGACTTTCAAATTGTGAGGTGGGATGAATAAGGCGTCTTACTGCAGGGGCCTGTTCGCAAATGCGGCGGGCCTTTGCTTATTCAGCACGTACCTCTTGCTGAAGCTCTTGGGTTGCTAGGTCATTCGGAGTCCTCCTGGTCCTTCGGTGCGTGCAAAGACTTCGAGCGTGCCGCTTGCAGTGTCTCCGCAATTTTTGCCATGATTGGGCCGCTGGTTCGTCTTCGATGTATTACCATACTGACAGTAGAGGGATGTCGATTTATCATCTCTGCGAACTGCGCAATTGATAGGCCCGCTTCAGTTGCTAGGCGAAACTTTATTTCGGCTGCGCTCATTTCGCATTGCATGAGACGGAGTCCATTTTCCTATACGATTGCCGTCATCATGAATCTTCGACTCTGTCATTACAATACCCTTTGCGGACTTATTTGAGTCGATAGAGGTATTGATATACCCCAAATACAGCTAAAAGTTAACAATAGAATCAATAGTTTACGTAGTTTTCCGAATTGGGGGTGTTTACCAGAGGCCGTTGCTTTGCCGACGCCGTTGAAGTCAAATGACACGAACTCTTTGGTCGCAATGGGGACGCATGAGGATGGCAAGCTGGTACACGATTGATCCGCATTTCATTCATGAGAAAATGCTCTCATCCTGTGATCGTCCGTTGAAGTCAGTTGACCAAGTGGATGCCATTTCGGTGGAAAAAATGCGCCCGGTTGTAAAACCTGAGGATGATTTTTGGATTGTCGAAAGCTTTGTATTCGGAATCTACGCCAAGTATGAAAGCAAGTTCACGACATTCTGCGAGAAATTGCATGGTGCAGTGAAGCTCCTGGTTTTGAGGAACCATGACCTGCTGTCCACACCGACGTTTCCGTGGGACAGCCTTCATCACTTGGTAGAGGTCAGAGATCGTACGCACCGACAAGCACATACTCTGTGCCACCATGCGATGCACACTTGGAACCCTGCGCTGCACAAGTTTGCCCAGGTCCGTAGCAACCAGTTCGGGTCCCGCAATGCGGTCCGTATCGGCGCGGATGTCTGGGACTTCATGACGGGTGCGTTAGAGCGGATCATTGAGCTGGCGGGCGAGTTGCCCCCAAACAAACACCTTGTCGATGTGGTGCCGGGGGTTGATGAGAGATGACAACAGAAAAGATGTACTCACTTTCGGATTATCCTGTCTTGAAGAGGATGTCAGAGCGCGCATCGCGCGATACTGAGCTCAATTTTGATGAAGTTAGGATGTTCTACGAGATGGTAGCCACCGACGATGACCGGGCGGATATGGATGAACATGAACGGGGCTTCTCAGCAGCCGTGTTGGCCAGCCGGTATCGACAGAACCCACCACCAACCATTCCGTTCAAAGCGATATGTCCGCATTGCTCGGACGTGATCATAAGCTGGCACGCATCATGCATCGACGTGCCGAGAGGCAAAGCACGAGGCATAGCTTACTGCGGATGCGGTCTGACCGCGGCCGACAGCTCCGATATGGACGGCATGGGCCGAATTATTGAAGTGCGCCAGAAAGACTGATGGCGAGACGAAAAGCGCTTTTTCAATACCGCTGCGAATGAGTTGGTTGAAAGCCTCTGTATTCAAAACGGTTGTGACTGTCTATCCGGCTTCCATGGACCGTGCTTGTGAGGTAAGAATTGGGCCCCAGATACTAAGAACCTGAGAGATAAAGTTGGTGGAAGCCGGATAGGTCTTTTCAGTTACCAAAAATACTCATGGGGTTTGCGGTTTAACGGCCACGCCATGTTATCGGGATCCATGCCTTTCAGCACTTCTCGTTTCAGTTTGCTTTCTTCACGCCGGCGAGGGCGCGTGTGGTAAACTTTGTCATGCCAGCGCGGCCAGTTTTCAAGCCAACGTACATCTTCAGAAGCAAGCTTAAGACGGCGCTCAAGCCCTTTGGTTGAATAGCCTTTCTGGCGTCCAGCTAGACGAGATCGTTTTCGTTTGTAATGGGCCATAACGCGGCCTTTCGTGCAGTTTCGTTACTACATGGCGTTCTCCAATTCTGTGGTTCCGCTGGCCGTCAATCGGACAGCCGGTCTGGATAAGGCTTTGAACAACCTCGTGCAAGAAAAATTCTCGCATCGAACGAATTCTTCATTCGCCGATCGCAGTTTTGCAATGGTGAGTCCGCGAACCTGCAATGCGCACCGAGTAAAGAGCCGCTTCGCACAAATGGGGAAGTCTGTTTCCTAATTGGTGCGAGCTCCTCCCTTCCAATTGCCTACTAATTCGTACGTTTCGGCGATTTAATCCAACGGACGGACTCTATTTACGATGACGCGCCATCGGAATGATACCAATTATGCGCTCGGCGATGATTGAGCCTTGGTCATATCTCGACTTTGGCGGTCCTTTGTCGTTTTGCTATTGGTGCAAGGCTGTCTACAAGAGCTGCTCACAGTTTCGGTTAAGATCGGTTTTGGCGAGACGCGAAAAGAGTAGCGCGCCAATTTTTTCAGGTCGGAACGTTCTGAATGTATCGACCGGTTTTGCGCATTGCATCACATAGAGCTCACGCACAGCGTCGATCGATAGGCTGATATGGTCAAGATGCGGCACAAATAGGCACGATCTCCCAGCAAATTTTCAAAATGACGGGAACTGAAAAACTGTTTGGACAGTTAATGTGATGTGAAACTGCTACCAAGGAGAGGTCTTATGAAACTGTTCACAACAACTGCACTCGTCGCGTCTTTGACTGCCGCTGTGGCCTACGCCGATAGCTATTCCACATCGGCAACCAAAGCGTCGATGGACACTGCTTCCTCATCTGCAGAAAATGCTGAACTGATCCGCACACGTGACATTACAGGCGGCGCAATTTACACGCTGAACGAAGCCAACGACGAAGGCTGGCAAATGGATTGGGCGTATAGCGAAATGCGCGAAAATCTGAACGAAATCGGTTCGATCGAAGATATTGTTCTTAGCGAGGACGGTCAGTTCAAGGGTATCGTTGCCGAAGTGGGCGGCTTTCTGGACATCGGTGACAAGCATGTGATGATCCCGGTGAGCGACGTCAAGCTGGTCGCCGTAGATGATCAGTCTTACGCCTTTGTGACCCGGCTGAGCGAAGAGCAGCTGGAAGAGATGGAAGGTGTGGACGAAGGTTTCTGGAACTGAGCTTTTTGATCTACGGAAGGAAAGGGGTCACGCGGACGCGCGGCCCCTTTTTCTTTTTCCAATAGTTTTTAAGGGAAATTATCTGTTGGAATAAAGCCGGGTGTGGCGAGCTAAATGAACATAGAGACGACGGTGGTCTGCCTTTAAGTCGATCCCCCGGTCGCCCGTTCCTCATCCATCTGTTGCGTGCGACAGGGTTATTTTGACAATTCCAATCGATGAACACTGCGAGCACCTGGGCGCAAAATCTGCGCGTCGCCGTGGAACTAATCACACCCTAAAGCATTGATACATAAACGCTCTTTCGAATTGCTGTGTTGCTGATGCCGCCCCGGATATCGCGCCAACCGCAGCATGGGGTGTTGTCAAATGACGCCGATTTGGTTGTCGCAGGGTTAAGGAGTGGAGCGATATTGCCATGAAACATTCTTACTACATTGTGAGTACTTTTTTGTTCCTTGGCTTGCTTTGGTTTGAAATGAGCGGCGGCACAGAGTTTGAACCGCGGGACGTTTCGTACCGGGTTGCCACCGACCCATTCGCTGACACTCCGCGCCCTCTTTTGCAATCCACATTTGGCGAGCCTACAGAGCCTTTGACAATCGCGGCGTCGATGCCTGTGGAGGTGGCGACACCTGTCTTTGCAGCGGCTACTGCCTCAAGCGTGACCCCGGCCGTTGCCTCGACAACAGATAGAGCTGTGATTGTACCTGCCTCGCTTCCGCGGGAGATCAAGCGGCCGCGAGAAGAGCGTGTTGAGGACGCGCCTGAAGAGCAGCCTAAGATCGACATCGCCCCACGGCTGCAAACCGTACAGGTCGCAGCCAATCGGCTAAACTTTCGGGTCGGTCCTGGGACGCGCTATGGCTCTTTGGGGATCTTGGACCGGGGCGATACGCTGGTCGTTCTTCGGGAAGAAGACCGCTGGAAGAAAGTGCGCGCGGAAGAGAGCGGGCAGATTGGTTGGGTCGCCGCCTGGCTGACCGAGCCGACCAGTTAAGCGGAGACAGGGAAGGATTGGCGTAGTTCACGTAGAAGCGTGGATCCCGCGCCGATTTTGATCGCTAGCGATAGTGATGAGGAGGCAACTATGAGCCATGGGCGAAACGCGAAACATCCCCAACAGATCCCCGCGCAAGGATGGATAGATGTCATACACAGGATATGGACACGTCAGAGTGAGACACACCTTAGCTTGGTTGCCGCAGGGATCGCTTTTTTTGGCCTGTTGTCGCTTTTTCCAGGAATAACTGCACTGGTCGCCCTGACGGGTTTGGCGCTGGATCCCAACATTCTGATTGAAAATTCTAAGACGCTCGCTTCGCTTTTGCCCGAGCGGGCCGCAGATATTGTACTTGGACAATTGCGTGAGGTGTTGGGCGCAGATTCCAGATCTCTGGGATTCGCGGCCACCTTCAGCCTCGGCGTCGCATGCTATTCCGCGTCCCGGGCAATTGAAAATTTCGTTACAGGTCTCAACATCATTTATGAGGAAAAGGAGGGCCGCGGCTTCATCACGCGGACGCTATTGAAGATGGCCCTTACCTTTGGTCTGATCCTTGGCACCGTGTTGACCATCGTGATTGTTGCCGCTGTTCCGTCGGTCGCGTCGTGGTTTGGCAATACTGTATTAGCTAGTGTTGTCATGTTCGCGCGTTGGCCAATCCTCCTTTTGATTGGGGCTGTTGGTATAGCGTTGCTGTTCCGGTTTGGCCCGGACCGTCGAGCCGCAAAGTGGCGCTGGTTGACACCAGGTGCGGCGGTCGCCTGCCTTTTATGGTTGGCGAGCAGCGTTGGGTTCAGCTTCTATGTGCAGTCCTTTGGCACTTACAACGAGACCTTCGGTGCGTTGGGCGGTGTTATCGTCCTGCTGACGTGGCTCTGGATCTCCGCCTTTGTGATTTTGTTCGGTGCGCTTGTTGACGCAGAGCTTGAAGCGCAGACCGTGCAAGACAGCACGGTGGGTGAAGACCGTCCCATGGGCAAGCGCGGTGCTTTCAAGGCGGACACGTTGGGTAAGTCGTATGCCTCCCAAACGCCTCTACGGAATGACCTCAGTTAACTAACGCAAAAAGGATATAGAAAATGGATTTGGTCCGTATCGTTGTGGCCATCTTGCTGCCTCCGCTGGGTGTGTTTTTGCAAGTGGGTATCGGAAAGCATTTTGGCTGAACATCTTACTGACCTTGCTGGGATATATTCCAGGGATTGTTCATACGGTCTATATCATTGCCCGGCGCTGACGGGATGACGCGCTGATTGGAACCAGCACTGCACCGGCTGCGTTAAATCGCTATGATGCATGTAAATCCTTTGGCGACCCGTGCCGCTCAAATTGTGCTCCTCATCCTTTTCCAGACGACTGCGTGGTTGGCACCAACCTTTGCGCATGCCGCTAAGTGTCAGGAAGGCCCCTGGTATTGCATTGAGGCTCTGAACGAAGGTCTATCTGAACCGAAGCGCGCGGTTGACCGCAATACGCCGCGCGCGGCAATCGAAAGTTTCATCCACGCCGCTGCGCGCGAAGACTGGGACGCTGCTGCGCATATTCTAAACCTGTCCGATATCCCGACGGATCGCCAGGCGGAAAACGGCCCCATTCTGGCGCAAGAGTTGTTTACGGTGATTCAGCGTAAGGCAGTCATTGACTGGAATGCTCTTTTAGATCGGCCCGATGCATTGGATGGCACGGCTAGCTCCGATGCCGCTATGGCGGGGAAGCCCCGCAAATCGCTTTTGCTGTGGACGCTAAGTCTTGAAAACTACCCGGCATCGATCCGCTTGAATCGTGTGGCCAGCCTGGACCAGGCGCCGGTTTGGGTGTTTTCCACGCAAACGGTCGATAACATCCCGGCCCTTTATGACCGACATGGCCCCAGCGCCTTTGAAGAGATGTTGCCTGACGAGTTGCGCGAAAGCTCTGCTTTTGGGTTCATGTTGTGGGAGCTCTTGGCCGTTCCAATGATCTTCTTGCTGGTTCTGGTGATCGGACGGTTGATCTGGAAACTACTCGACCGCGTTGCGCATAATGCAGATCGACCCGTGTTCATGCGGATTGCGAAAGTGGCTCGTGGTCCCGTCACGACGGGGGTTTCCACCGGGTTGGTTCTGATCATCAGCACGCAGTTCTTGGTGTTTTCAGGCCAGATTTCCACGATCTTGGAGCCGGTGGCGTGGTTGGGGCTAATGGCGGCGACCGTTTGGCTGGCCATCAACACCGTCGAGGTGATCTTGGATCAGCTATTGCAATTCAATTCGATGGAATTGCGCGAAAAGGCCACCGTTGAAGACCGGGCTCTTGCCACACGCCTCGCAGCAGCACGGCGCATTTTAGTGATACTGATCAGCCTGATAGGCGGTGGCGTTTTCCTGTCACAAACCAATATCTTCCAGAATTTTGGTTTGACCTTGTTGGGAACAGCAGGTGCGCTGACCCTTGTTCTGGGTTTTGCAGCTAGGCAAGTTTTGGGGAACATCCTGGCCTCACTTCAGATTGCCTTGAACCAGTCGGCGCGTATTGGAGACCGGATCGTCTATAACGGTTATCTGTGCCATGTGGAGCGTATCAACTTTACCTATGTGCAACTGCGCGACTGGGATGGCACGCGACTGGTCGTGCCGGTAGAGGAGTTTGCATCCACACCGTTTGAAAACTGGTCACTGAAAGAGCCGGAAATGCTGCGCATAATCAAATTGAAATGTGCGCATGATGCGGATGTCGACGCGTTGAGATCAGCGTTTTCAGAGATTATTAGCGAGCTGGATTCCGATTACCTCGGCGACATCGAACTAGCTAAGGTTCGCGTCGCGGATCAGGATGTGTTTGGCAAGGAAATCTGGTTCGCCCTTCCATGTGCCGACCCGAACTCATCATGGGATGTGGCGTGTCAGGCACGTGAAAAACTGATTGCTCGTGGCAATGAGATCGCGCGCGGTAGCAGCGGTGCTGTTTTCCCGGATGTGACGCCGGCGGAAGCCGCATAAGCGGGAACTAGTTCCGGCCTGCAGCGTTACTCATACATCAAGAGGAGTATACATCATGGAATATGGAATTGTGGGCCTTCTGGTCCTGATCGCAAGCATCTACGCAATCTACAACGTCATCACCAGCGGCGCATCCACCGGTGCCAAAGTGATCTGGACTCTGATAATTCTGATTTTGCCGGTCCTAGGCTTTATCGCATGGTTGATTGCTGGTCCCAAAAGCTCAGGGGTGCACGCCTGAATCGTCATTCGGGTTTCTTGACGTAAAAACGCCAATCGTTCCGTCGCGGTTGGCGTTTTTTTGCCCCTTGTATCTCAGGATCCTAACCCATCGGATTGGAGTTCTGTAACTAACACCGGTGGTCGGAACCCATCCCCTTCAGCATTCATGGAGAGCTCATTATGTCGAAGATCACAAAACAGGCGCATCTGGAAGGCTTGAAAGGCTCAAGCCAGCACCATGACCTGAAAGGTCAACCAAGTGAAAAGGGCGATGTAAATCACGCCAAATCGTCGGGCGTAGTGTCCGAACCGGTTAAAGAGGTCGTCAAGAACGCACCGGCAGACACAATGATCGCACAAGCCGTGAAGGATGCCGTATCCGAAAATGAGTAGTCTGATCAACTACCAGCCCTTTTGTAAGTAAGGGGCGGCGCACGATATCTCATCGGACGGATCTATCCGGTGCATTCCAATTGACTTCCCGCAATGACAGGAGAAAGATCATGACCCTATTTACATCAGGCTCCATTCGCCAAATCGAAACAACCACCCCTAATCTTTACGCATTCCGTATTGAGGGCCACATCGATGATGACTCTGCAGAAGATCTGGCTAAGTTCATGAACAAAGCTTTTGACGCACATGACGAAAAAGTGGACATGTTGCTGGACTTGAGCGGCTTTACCGGCAGCGACTGGGACAGCCTTTTTGATGATGACGTTGTCACATCCCGGTTCCGCGCCCTCAGCGAAGTACGCCGTTATGCTGTGATCGGCGCCCCTGAGCGGGCCCAAAAGATGATCGCCTTCTTCGACAAGCTGATCACGGTCGAAGCCAAAGCCTTTGGAGCAGCAGAGGCCGGGGATGCCTGGGCCTTCGTTGGGGAGAGGCATAAGGCAGCTTAATACGCAGAAGTCGTCTGCCGATTGAAGTAAGTCCAGGCCGTTTTCGATGATATTCGGGGGCGGCCATAATGATTCCCGTGTCATTTGGTTAAAACACGCAGTCCTATGTCGTAGTTTATTGACAGCGCTCATCCATCGCGTAG
Organism: uncultured Aestuariivita sp.; assembly: GCA_964402685.1. Taxonomy (GTDB): domain Bacteria; phylum Pseudomonadota; class Alphaproteobacteria; order Rhodobacterales; family Rhodobacteraceae; genus Aestuariivita. The sequence continues at coordinate 82,042 of CAYODE010000001.1, forward strand.
TCGTTCGCACTGGAAAGCGTAAGAAACTGACGTATTTTTGCGTATATTGCGTGCAAGGGACAAAGGAGTCTGTCGAGATGACAGCAGATTTTCGTCAAGTTCTGCGAACCGAAACTTGGCAGGATCATGAGCGAGTAGATGCCGCGATGACCGGCATAGATCTGTGTACGGTAGTAGGTTTTAAGGTGTTTTTGCGCATTCACAGAACGTGCTTTAACGCGATCCAGCAAGTAACAGGCGAGAATGTGCACGCAAGCCTGGGCGATTTAGTAGAACGGATCAACAAGGATCTTGCCATGCTGGGTGCCGCAGATGACGCCGTCGCCGCGCCTGCCTTGCGTGATATTGATCCGTTGGCTGCTGCATATGTCGTGGAAGGGTCGCGTTTAGGCAGTAAGCTTTTGAAAGGCCGCTGGCTGAAAGCGCAAGATTCGCTAGTGCGTCAAGCAGATGCCTATTTTTCGTTCGACCCGTCATCCCAAGTGTGGCGGGAGACGTGCGAGTACCTGCGTGCAGTTCCAGTAGGATCCGAGCGCGCAAATACGATTATTCAGGATACACGGCAGCTGTTTGATCTGTTCTACGATACAATCGTTCGACACATTGGGCCGCCAAAACGCATGGACATCGCCTCATGACATCGCAGGATACAGACGCGGGCTTGGCGCAGGCGGTTGACCTGACCAATTGCGACCGTGAACCGATCCATATTCTGGGCAATGTGCAGTCCTATGGATGTTTGATTTCAACCTCATCTGATTTGATCATCAATCATATGTCCCTGAACTGCGTAGATCTTTTGGGTCTTGATCCTGCTGAGGCTGTCGGAAAACGCTTGACCGAACTATTACCGCAAAAAACTGTTCACGATCTGCGGACGAAACTGCAGGTTGTCACCTCATCGGGCGCTGGGGTGAGCCGGTTGTTTGCCTATGACGTTCTAAAAAACGGTGCGCCGTTTGACGTGTCGATACACGGCTCGGGCCCTTCGTACATCTTTGAGTTCGAACCCAAAACGGCCGAGCATGATCGCGATGACTTGGCCTTGGTTCAACCACTAATTGCCCGTGTGAACAAACGGAAAAAGATCATCGACACTGCGCAAGAGGCGGCGATGGCGTTGCAGGTTCTTTCGGGGTTTGATCGGGTTATGGTGTATCGGTTTGCACCCGACGGATCGGGTGAGGTGATTGCAGAACGACGCGCCTCGGGGATGGAGCCGTTTCTCGGACTGCGCTATCCCGCCAGTGATATCCCTAAACAAGCACGGGAGCTTTACAAGCGCAGCACACTTCGGCTGATAGCGGATGTCGACGGCGACGTGTCCCCCTTGGTGCCAGAACGCAACGCTTTGGGCGAACCGCTGGACCTGTCATTGTCGGTGACACGCGCCGTGTCGCCCATTCATCTCGAATACCTGCGCAACATGGGTGTCGTTGCGTCGATGTCGGTATCGATCCTAAAGGACGGCGAGCTGTGGGGGCTTTTTGCCTGCCACCATCGCACCGCACGGTACGTGGATTATGAGCGCCGGACAGCAATCGAGCTATTCGCGCAACTTTTTTCGTATGAGCTTGAGCGCAAGGTAGAAGCTGAGATCCGGGAAGAGGAGCGCGCGGCGCGGGATTTACATGACAGTCTTATGGTCCGGCTTTCGTCGGGCGGTGATCTGGTCGATGGCTTTGATACCATTGCCGATGACCTGACGCAGATCGTGACCTGCGACGGTTTGGCGGTGTTTTCCGAAGGGCGATATGCAGCGCGTGGGTCGGTCCCGACTGTGGAAGAATTCGGTCGTTTGGCCCGATTTCTAAATACCGCGCCTACGGGGCGTGTTTTTGCCACAGATCAGTTGATGAACGCGTTCCCCCCAGGGGAAGACATGATTGAGCGTGTGGCCGGACTGCTTGCAGTTCCGATATCGCGCACACCGCGAGATTACATTGTTTTTTTTCGCCGCGAGGTTGCGCGATCTGTCAAATGGGCAGGTAATCCCGAAAAACCAGTCGAGGTGGGGCCGAACGGCGTTCGCCTGACCCCACGAAAAAGCTTTGAAGCCTGGAATGAGATGGTGCGGCATACCTCCGTGCCTTGGTCCGACAGCGAATTGCGTATTGCGGAGGCGTTGCGGATTTCGCTGATCGAGATCGTTTTGAAGCTGACAGATGAAGCAAACGCAAACCGAAGAGCGGCTGCAGAAAAGCAGGAATTGCTGATTGCAGAGTTGAACCACCGGGTGCGTAACATTCTCAACTTGATCCAGGGGCTGGTGTCGCAAAGCAAATCCGGGATGACGACCATCGAGACTTATACCGCGGTTCTTGATGGCAGGATTCAGGCGTTAGCGCGTGCCCACGACCAATTGACCCAACAGGAATGGGGTGCGGCGGGCTTGCGCGAACTGATTGAAGTCGAGGCGCACGCGTTTCTGAATGATCAGAAGGATCGCCTAAAGGTAACTGGTGATGTCCCGATGTTGGCGCCCGAAGCCTTTTCCACTATGGCGCTTGTGGTTCATGAGCTGGTGACGAATTCCGCAAAATACGGCGCGCTAACTGATCGGTCAGGCACGGTTTCTGTCGATCTGAAGATTGTCGAGGACGGCGCTCTGATCGTGAAATGGCGCGAACTCGGTGGGCCGCCGGTGCAGGCCCCTACGCGCCGCGGTTTTGGCTCGACGATTATCGACCGCACGGTTCCGTTTGAGCTTAATGGTACGGTTGAGACGCGCTTCAAACTGGCAGGATTTGAGGCTGATATTATGATCCCGTCAACATACGTCACCGCCGGCGAGCAAAATCATATCTCCATCGAAGCGGCAAAGACACCGGAGCTAGAAGCGGACCGCCCGATTTTTGAGGGGACCGTTCTTGTCCTGGAAGACAATATGCTGATCGCACTGGACGCGTCGGACATTATTTCGGATCAAGGTGCATCCGAGGTGAAACTGGCCAGTTCAGTAGAAGACGCGCTTGAGATCCTTGCGTCAGAGGACATCTCAATGGCGGTACTGGATGTCAATCTGGGCCATCAAACATCGCTGCCAGTGGCTCAGAAGTTGAACGAATTGCAGATACCGTTTGTCCTGGCCACGGGTTACGGCGATGTGGAGGGGATTGTGAGCGAATATCCTCCGGCACCGCTCGCTCAGAAACCATTCACGTCAGAGAGTCTTCCTGCTGCAATGCGAGAGGCGTTTACAAAGAAAAACGCCGGGCAGTGAGCCCGGCGTTTCGTGGCTATCCGGGTTTGGAACCCTTTGTCGCAAGTGATTTTATTCGGTAACGACTTCCTCGCCCGATGCGTTGTCAGCGCCGCGAGACGCCGTGATGTCGCCCTCATCGTCGACCCCTTGCATCGCGGTGTCGTCCGACCCGGCTGAACGCTTTTCGAGCGCGTCAAAGTTGATGCGGATGACGTTGCCGTTTACGTCGGAATAGGGACGACCATCTAGGTCAGTCAACGTACCATCGTCGCTTACCATTATCTCTGCAGCGGTCGCATTGTCTGCACCACGCGAAGCGGTGATATCGCCTTGATCATCTACTCCTTGCATGGCGGTGTCGTCCGATCCAGCAGCACGGCTAGAGAGATCGATCTGCACCGGCGTGCCGTTCGCAGTCAGAAATGGTGTGCCGTCGCTGTGATACACAAAACCATCTGTGTCACTGGTGAAGACTTCGGCTGCCGTTTCGTTCTCTGCACCGCGCGATGCATCATAGCTCGACGCGAACGAAGATGTGGCAATCAGCAGCGCGGCAATGGATGTTGTCAGCTTGAGTTTCATGTGAAAAATCCTTTCGTCTCTTGCGGCGTTATCGCCTGTCTGGATAGTCAACTACGCAGGTGAAAGATGGTTCCGAGCTGCTATTACCTTTTTTCGTTTTGTCGTAAAAAAGTGCAATTGAAACGCGAAATGAATAATCCGGCCTGGAACATCGGTGGTCTGCCCTATTGGGATTGGTCCCGCAGGGGCCTAAGACCGCGCAAGCCTCAGCATGAGCAACGACAGCGGCATCGTCCAAAGCAATGTCGCCAACACAGCAGTTTTCTCCAGAATGCCATCGACATTATCGGGGGCCAGCTTGAAAGCCGTGGCAAAGGCCAACCATAGGATGGCTGAACAAACAAAAAGCGAAGCAGTAAATCTACTGATATGGCGCAGCGCCGGCGCCATCAAAAGCGGCCCGAGGAAATAGAGCGGCCCAAGCAGGAAAGTCAGGCGCGTATGCACGGACATATCGCCAGATCCGCCAAATTTATCCCACAGGCCTAGCATCACAGTGACCAGAGACGTGAGCGCGAGGCAGAAAAGGCCCATTGACCAACCGATCTGTCCAACATGCGCATGTGCCGATGCCAGCGCCAGAGCAATTAGTCCTGCCGCGCTGATATAAAAACCGGTGTCCATGATCCACTTATGCGGTCCGCGCCCCAGATCGCTGATCGTGTCGGCCACGAAATCATGCTCGGCGATCACACTGGCCACGATGTTCAAAAATGTGGGTGCCACTGCACCGATAAGACCAGCGACGCCGCACAAAGCAAGTAATGCCGGCTGCACTTTAAACCGCGCTTTGTCGCCGGTGGTATTGGCAACGATGTGATCAAAATCATACGCACCGCGCGTTGCCTGTTGCATCAGTCCTGACCTTCTTAAAGGCGCGCGACCTCTGCCTTGAGGATAGCTATGTTGCGCCGGTGAGATTTGAAGAACACGTCGCCCACGTCACCGATGACGGGGATTAATCCGATGGCCATGTCCAACACCGTGTTGGCTGCCATGCGCCATCTGGCCCGACGGCGTGCGCCGATCTGATGGGCTTCATAGATCATCGCAACAGCAGGTGCCAGTGTCACCAGCGCCCCGACACCCGGGATAAGGCCTAGAATGGGATCCCAACCGACCGGAATGCTCAAAACGGGCACGCGATAGCGGCTGTCAAGAAACCTTGCGACACGGTCCAACCGATCAATGCGACTACGTCTGGCGCGCGCTGCAGTGCTGCGCGCACTACAGGTTCGTCGCTTGTATAAGTCACTTTGCGAATGGGCAGGCATGTCATAGGACATCGCTATGGGCTCCGGTTTGCAGTTAATGTGTCAGAAACGCACAGGACGCGGCATGGTTCCAACGGCTTGCTCGTGTCCTGCAGAGATCGCCTCCTTGGGTGCAGGGGCGGTATCGAGATAGCAAAAAGGCAGGCGGAGCTTATGATTGAATACCCCGAGTTTCTGCTGCGTGTGGGTGTCGCAGCGTTGTGTGGTCTGATCGTTGGCATCGACCGTGAGATAAAACACAAACCTTTGGGCGCGCGGGCCTACATTTTGACAGCGTCCGCATCGGCGACATGGATCATCATCACGCTGAACTTCTCGCTTGAGGCTTTGACGATGGATGAGGATCTGAGCGTAGATCCCACGCGACTGATCCAGGGGTTGGTAGGTGCCATCGGCTTTCTGGGCGCCGGCGCGATCATTAGCACGACGGAAGAGGGTAGACTGCGCGGTGTCGCGTCTGGTGCCGCAATCTGGGGGGTTGGTGCCGTCGGCGTGGCGTGTGGGATGGGGTACCTGGCTGAGGCGCTAAGCCTTTCACTTCTATTTCTTGTGGTGTTACTGTGCTACGGCTGGATCAGCAAACGGCAGGAAGATTAGCACGGGTCCTCAGTCAGGTGTGAACCGGTTTGTCAAGGCGTTGGTTGACATTGCTATTGCCGCTGACCACCCAGACCCAGACCAGAATCGGTAAAGCGAGTACGCCTCCAATTGGTCCCCATAGCCACAGCCCGAACACAATCGCCAGAAACACTGCCAGCGGGTTCAGTGCCAGACGTTGTCCTACAAACGCAGGCGTCACGAATTGCGCCTCCAGCATGTTCAGCAACAGGAACGCGAGTGGTGGCAACAGAACGTACCCACCTGAAAACTGCATCATGCCTGCAATCAGAAGCGACACGACCATGATAGCAGGACCAAGATAAAGCACGAAGTTCAGAACAAAGGCAGCTGCACCCCATACCACCGGATCGGAAATACCGACGATTGTGAGCACGCCTGATACCGCGACACCTAGACCAAGATTTACCGAGGTGATCGTCAAGAAGTAATGCGAGACTGCGCGGTCGGCCTGAGCCAGGTGACATGACGTCGTCTCCCCCAGAGCGGTATAGAGTTCATTACGAACCAGTAAGAAAAAAAAGAGCGTACCCATAGCAATCAAGGCTTGCGCTGCGACGTTGGGAGCAAGCCACAGCGCACTGACGACTGTCGGCATTACTACGGTCTCAACTCCGTCTTCTCCGGGCGCATTCAATTGCTGTTCCAGAGCTTCTAGGCCGCGCACGGCAGCGACCATTTCTTCGATCCACTCTAGCATTCGCTCGGACACGCGGGGCAAGGCGCTAATCAGATCAAACATGATGGGCCACACCCAAAGCGCAATCATCGTGATCAGGATCAGGGTAAGTACGAGCCCCGCAATCGCCCCGCAAACAGGGTGAGCACCCAGCTCGTCCAAATTACGGACAATGGGCCCTACGACGATGCCCAACACTAGGCCAAGAACGACAGGCGCAATGATGGCCTGCCCAAGCTTCAGGGCTGTGACCGTCACTATCACGGTCAAGCCGACAAGGCATGCCAGCTTCAGGCTTTCTCTGTCAGCGTTGGATGTTGGGAGCTTATCCATGCAAATCGGGCGTTTGGGCGTTTGCACCCGTCTTATGGTCCAGCTCGTCGCGCACGGCGGTCATACCTGCATCGACGGCGTTCCTGCCGCGTTCCTCAAGCTTGGTAACCTCGCGGCGCAACAGGGCTTCGGCGTCTCTGAAAAGCTGGTCACGTTTTGCAACCAACAATTCGGTTTCCCGCCGCGTGCATGGCAGCAGTGCGCCAAGAATGGCGCCAATCCCGAGTGCAGCGACCAATGTTGTCAACGGCTGGGTCTGATGCGCGGTCTGAACTCTTTCGGACAGTTGCGCCGCGCGTTTTTCCAGCGTTTCCTGAGCCGAGATCGCGGACAACCGGGCAGCGCGCACCCTAGCGCGCGCCTTTGGACCGAGCTTGTCAAGGCCTTGGTCCAGTTTCAGTCGAAGAGCCTGCGCCCGTCCGGGGCCAACATCGACGCGGTTTGCATTGATGCGAGCCTCTTGTTGGTGTTTGGCTGCAGCCTTAGCGACGCGCGCATCAAACTCACCGGTCAAGGGCTTGGAGGGTGATGGCTGAGGCGCGCTGGTTCGCGGCCTTGAGGGCATGGCCAACATCGCAAGACCTGCGCCGATCAAAACGACGCTCAGCGGGTTGGATTTTACCGATTTAAGTCCTTGGGTCACGGCAGCACGCGTTGTGTCGGCAACCTGACCCGTCGTGGCGCGTCCCAGCTCAGTCGGCAGTCGGCTGTTAAACAAGCTGGTTAACGCATCTGCCAAACCATCACGATGGACGTCGGCTTGGGCGCGTGCGGTGTTAATCGTATCGTGAGACATAGGTTTTCTCCGTCACAAGGCGCAGGGTTTTCTGCGCATGCTGGGTAGTTTGGGTAGGGGCCAAAGCTTTGGGCGACAATCGGCTAACACCGATCCACAAAAGCAGCGCCGCGATAATGCTGATGATTAGGCCCGTGGCGAGAGCAGATAGCCAAGGCGCGACGCTCAGTGCGCTGATGCCCAGAAAAAGAGCGGCTGTCATTGCGAAGACGCCACTTAATGCAGCGGCAAAACCGACAGCTGCCAGCACCAGGCCAGTGCGGGCGGCACGCAGGTTTTTCGACATCTCGGCGCAGGCTAGGCGCCACTCACTGGCCAGAAGGCCACGCAGATGTGCTGTGGCCGTTTGCAGATGTACAAGGGGGGATGGGCTTTCGCTCTGCATCAGGCGTTATCCAGATGATTGGTCCAGGGATCGGTTTGCGAGGTTGTCGCGTTGCGTGCCGAACCGGCTTTAAGGAAGCGTGCGGCAGCGAAGCCCACCAACGCGGCGCCACCAAGCGCCAGCGCGGGATTGCGGCGGGCAAACTCCCCGACCTCTCGTGTAAGGGATCCGATGTCGCTGTTACGCAAATGGTTGGCCGCTTGATCCAAAGCGTTGACCGCGCGATCCATGATTGGGTCAACCATGGTATCATCCGGCAATTCGTCCCGCGCCGCGCTTGCCGCATCTGCCAGTGCGTCGACGTGATCAGCAGCAGCGTCTTTCACACTATCGGCCTGCGCTTCGGTTGCCGATTTAAGGTCGTGTGCGACGCGGTGCGCCGCGTGTTTCACCTTGTCGCCGCTCAGCGTGTCAGTGTTCGGGGAAGTCATGGCGTGTCGTCCTCCAGCAAGTATGTGTTGCAATAGATTTAGATTGGTAACGCCGGGACACAGGCGATGGTTCCCAGATCTTTTCCAATGTCACGCGCGTCGTTGAAATAGCTCAGAATAGTCACGGCGCACCCCGCGGACTACAACGTGGCGGGATGGCTGTGGCCTATGCCGAACCGCCCTTAACGGAACCTGCACCGGATCGGCTGCATCGTCGGTCGAGATCAACAGAGCTGTGATCACCCAATTCTTCATATCAAGCGCCACATCCGAAACGGGACCCATTTCTCCATCACTGGCAAAGACCGGCTGATCGATCAGGTCTGAGAGATGCTCGTGTCGCTGTGCAAGATTTGGCGCGGTTGTATTGGCAGCGTCAGGCAAATCTGGTCCGGCAGCATCGCTGATCTGCGCGCCCATAAGCGGGGGTGAGATGGTTGTTCCAAAGGGTCCAGACACCAGCGTGGGCCAATCCGCCATTGGCATCGTGTGGTCTTGCGGCCACCGAGGCGCGGCAGCGACCTCTGCTTCGGTCATCTGGACGATCCAGTCGCCTGACACATTTGCGGATGGTTGCAGCCGCGCGGGGGAGATTAGCACCTCGTCCGTAGAGAGCCAGCCACCCAGGTCCAGGTGAATATAGATGATCCGTCCGGTGGCGCTGTCGTACCAAAGATCTTCGACTTTCCTCGAAGTGCCGTCCGGCAACAGGATTGGTACGGTGCGCAGGTGTTGGTAAGTTTGTGTCATGTCACCCTCCGTCAGGTTTGTATTGGCGTGCAGTTTGAAACCGAAGAACGCGGATTGGCTGAGAGAAGTTCCGTGTGCAGTGGAACCGCTTCTACGCTGATGCGTTGATCCATTTAACAAATCGCGCATGTCTAGGTGGCTCAATTCATGTCTTTGGTTTACTACCCCGACAGCAATCCCGGCATCACTCGACGTCGACGCGGGCGCGGGTTTTCGTATATGTCGCCCGAAGGCGATCGGATCACTGACAAGGCTGAGCGGGCGCGTTTGACGGCCCTTGCAGTACCACCGGCCTATCACGATGTGTGGATGGCCCCGCTGGCTAATGCACATTTGTTGGCGACAGGACGGGATGATCGAGGCCGAAAGCAATACCGATATCATCCCGATTGGACTGCGGCGCGCGATCAGACCAAATTCGACATGCTGCCTCGAGTGGGCGCTGCATTGCCGGGATTGCGCCGCTGGATTGCAGAGAATCTAAAGGGCACACCCGGGTCACAGTCGACCGCGATCGCCGCAGTTCTCGCTCTAATCGACCGGAGCGCGATGCGACCAGGGAATGTGAGCTATGCGGAGGAAAACGGCAGCTACGGCGCACTGACGCTGGAGAAACAGCATCTCACAATTGACGGAAACCGTATTGCACTGGATTACACGGCAAAGGGTGGCACGCGGGTGCGCGAAGATCTGGTCGGTGCACGATTGGCGCGCGTGTTGCACAAATCGGCGGATTTGCCTGGCCCGCGTCTCTTTGATTACCGGACGGAGGAGGGCGGCTTTGCGCCGCTCAGATCCGAACATGTGGCTGAGGTGCTAGATGCGGTGACAGCTGGTAGCATCACACCCAAGTCGGTTCGCACATGGGTGGGCACGCTGGCGGCCTTTCTTGTGGCGCGGTCTGATGGTCCCGAAGTCACGATCACAGATATGGCCAAAGCCGCGTCAGAACGATTGCACAACACACCGACTGTGGCCCGCAACAGCTATATCCACCCTTCGGTGATCAAACTGTCGGGTGACACAGGCCAACATGCCGGAGAGATTGAAGATGATGGCCCGGCGGAGCTGCGCGAGGGGGAGGCCGCGCTGTTGCGGTTCCTGTCCTGAGGACTACGCGACGACGTCTTGCGCCCGGTCGTTCAAAACAAGGCTGGTCCGCCCGAGGCACCACAGTGCCGCGGCGACAACCAGAACATTGGCCGCTACCGCTGCCGCCAGAATACCTGCATACCCCGACACCATGACACCGAGCCACGCCCCCGGCACGTAGATCAACGTGATGCGTCCCAGACTCAAACCCATCGAGTAAAGCGGCTTTGACCGCGCGTTCATTGCGGCGTTGGCGGTGACGAGCATGCCATAGCCAAAAAGGCTCCAACCCACGACGCGTAGGTAATCCGAGGCATACGTCATCGCTTCCCCGCCGTCAGAGACAAAAAGCCCGGCAATCGGTTCGGCGCAAAGGGCGAGAGCCGCGCCGATGATCAAGCCGTAAGTCAGGCACATGCCCCACGCGACGGCCACAGCTTTGCGTGCGCGGTCGGGTCGATCCGCGCCCCAGTTTTGGCCCACGACTGGTCCGATCCCGGAAGACAGTGCGAGCAGAGGCACAAGCGCCACAGATTGCACGCGCGTAGCAGCACCAAATCCGCCAACAGCCGCTTCACCCAACGTTGCGACTGCGGCGGTTACAAGGGCCATGCCCGCCGGGTTGATCGCGTTGGAAAACGCAGCCGGACCGCCAACTTTCACGATCTCACGCACTGAACGTAAGAGGTTTTTCAGAAGTGACGTGCAGACCGACAGATACCCGCAGATAAACGCATAAACGCCAGCCGCGGCGACTGCCACAACGCGACCGATCAAAGTAGCCAGTGCCGCGCCTGCGGTGCCCATCCCTTCCATCGGGCCCCATCCGAAGATAAAGACCGGGTTCAGCCCAATAGCAAAAAAGGCTGACAGGATCATAATAGCCGCGGAAGCCGCGCCATCACCATGCGCGCGAAAAACGGCGTTTAACACCATGGACCCTACAAGAAAGGGAAAGGACCACGCCCAGATCGGCGCGTATTTCATCGCTTCGGTCAATGCGGCCTCTCCGGCACCCATGAGACTGAAAAGCCGTTCTGCCGAAAAGGCAAACGTGAGGGCAACAATCGCGGCAAGTGCAACACCCAATCCCACGGCGTGCATCGCAATGCGGTGCAAGTTGGCGGCCTCTTCCTCGCGGCCCAAGGCCTGAGAGATCACCGCGTTTGCCCCGGCCGAAAGGCCAATCGCAAGCGATGTAATTGCGGCGGTTATAGGATAGACAAAACCGACCGCGGCCAAAGGCGCGTCGCCCAATTGACCCAAGAAGTAGGCATCGGCCAATCCCACGCTCAACACCGCAAGCACGCCAAACATCATTGGTGCCGAAACAATGGTCAGCGCTTTCCAGACGGGGCCTTTGGTCAGGTTACGGTCGGACATGTCGTGGATACCTATTAGGATCGGAATAGGCGCGCTGCCGGGACAGAGCAGCGCGCCTTGGGCCGGGATTCAGTTGGGGATGACCCGGCAGGATCGGAAAGCTAGGGCAGGCGCTTTCCGGGATGTCAGGGGAAGTGCCGGTTGGAACGGGATTTTTGCCAAATACGCTCGCGCGTGCTGTTACGTGGCGCAATCGAAATGCGAGTAAACTGAACCGGGGTGCCGAGGGACAACACCCAGGCGGCGGCTTTCAACGCGAGACTGCAATTCATGTAACGCCCTATTTTCCAGATGTTTGGCGGACCGATGTGGCCGACCTGACATTGTTCCAACGCACTCTCGGTCAAAGAGTTCCATTGAAGAGCAAATTTTTTCTAATCCGGCTTTAGGAACCCCAGTGCCGTATCGCGCGTTTGTCCACCGACAATTGAAAGGAGTGCTCAAATGACCGCACCAAACACCAACATCGAAAAGCAAACCCGCCGCCATAGAGGCCCGCTGATTGGCATGGGCTTGGGCATTGCCGCAGTTTTGGCGTTCATTCTAGCGGCGCAAATTGCCCCGGATGATGATGCGGCGCCCGCGATGACCTCTGAAATCACACAATAAGGAAATCTGAATTATGGAATACACTCTAATCGTCGTCCTGTTCCTGATTACAGCGCTGGCCGTTGTGGTTTGGGCATTGTTAAGCAAACGTGCTGTCGAAAAGCGTATGGATGACCCCGATGCGCCGAAATCCACATTGGCGAAGGATGCGCCAAACCATCGTTGAGTGCATAGAAAGAAGAAAACGCCGCCGCACCCAAAGCTCAGCGGCGTTTTTTTTGTCAATCTGTTCCTTCTACTTCGGGTTGGATCTGAGCCCAAGCCAGAAGCGTAAAGATCACTGTGCCGCCGATAACATTACCCGCAAGGACTGGAAGAAAGAAACCGAAGGCCGATTGGATGATACCAAGTTGACCCAGAACAAGCAGATACGCCATCTCGACCGAACCGGCGACGATATGGGTAAAATCGCCCAATGCAATGAGCCAGGTGAACAAAAAGATTAAAGGCACTTCACTGCCTTTGGCAGTCGGAAGCATCCAAACAAGTGCTGCGATCAGAACGCCTGCAGGAATACCCCGCATCAACCCTTCCCAAGCGGGCATCCCCGTTGCATGCTCACTTAATTCAGTGAAAGCTGCAGCCACATCCGCTGACAGAACCGGCGTATAGGCAAAAAATGTGGCCACAGCGAAGGCGCCCACGACGTTTGCGGCCAAAACCAAGATCCAAAGTTCAGTCATGCGCCAAAGGCAGGAAGTGGTTTTCTGTACTAGAACCGGCGCAACTGTGGTGATCGTGTTTTCGGTGAAAAGCTGCATCCGGCCAAGGATCACCAGCAAAAAGCCAAAGGTGTATCCCATGTTTTCGAGGATATAGCGCCACTCGGCGTCGGGCAGCAACGCGCGCAGCAGCGCCTCTCCCAATACAGAAAAAGAAATCAGTATGCCCGCAGCAATTCCTGAGAACCACAGCGCGCGGTTTGGGCGTGCGAGCTCTTCCTCACCGTTGCGACGGACGGATTCAAAGATGAGTTTGGGCGAGAGGGCTGCGACCTCTTCGACAGCCTGCGCCTCTTTATCATGGCTTGTCAGGTCTGCGTTGTTTCGATCTTCGGATTGGGTGGTCATTCGGGTCTCCGGCATTGCGTTTGAAACGACATATGTGGAGAAACGCGCGGTGGGCAGCAGTCGTTCCACATTTCCTTTGGAACGTTTCGGCGCGGCGCGGTGTTAGATGTTCATGGACATAATAGAAAAACTTCTGCCCGAAAGTGTAATAGGCATTTTGATCGAGCGCATGTCGGACTGGGTGACAAGTGGTCTCGGCGCACTGCCTCGAATTGCGTTGGCTCTGTTTGTGTTGCTATTGACCTGGGCCGTGGTTTGGGGGGTTCGTGTTCTTATCACGAGGCTGGGGCGCCGCGCGCGATTGCGACGTAATCTGATTGATGTACTGCGGCTGATGTCAGGCACAGTGATTTGGTTGACCGGTTCATTGATTGCCCTCACAGTCGTCTTCCCAACGATCACACCTGGTCGCGCGTTGACCACTCTAGGACTGGGATCCGTCGCAATTGGATTTGCGTTCAAGGACACGTTCGAAAATTTCCTAGCCGGTATCCTTATTCTCTTGCGGGAACCGTTTCGGATCGACGATCATGTCGAATGCGAAGGCGCCGAAGGTCAAGTCGAGGCGATCACGATACGCGACACGCATATCCGCCAGACCGATGGACAGTTGGTCGTGGTCCCCAACGCGCAGCTTTTTCACAATGCGGTAACAGTGCGCACTGATAAGGCTTACCGACGAACCGCCATTGTTGTTGGCGTCGCATATGGAGAAGATGTGGATGCCGCCCGGGACGTTATTGCCGATGCTGTACGGGCGGTGGACATGGTTCGCGACGACGTGCGCGACATTCAGGTATTCGCCAAGGCGTTCGGCGCCAGTTCGATTGACTTCGAGGTGACGTGGTGGACTGGCTCTGCTCCTGTCGACATTCGCGCCAGCCGCGACAAGGTCGTGGCTGCCATTAAACGCGCTCTCGATAAGGCTGGGATTGAGATTCCGTTCCCCTATCGCACGCTCACGGTTGACGCCCCAATCCCAGTGCGCGCTGTGGCGCAAGCGACTGAATAGCTACGTGCGCATGGCCCCTTCATCACGCAACGGATCGGACACTTTATTGCAGCAGGCGCGGCCTCGCGCCTTATCGCTGGTTGTTGCCAAGCACGGCGTTCTGGCACCTCTTCTTTTTGGTCCACCTCTGATCTGGGCGGCAGTAGAAGGGCAATATGCGCTCGTTTGGGCGCTGGCCGGGCCGATCGCATTGGGACTGGCAACATGGCTTGTGTCATGGAGGTTTGCCTTGCCCCCGGATCTACGAGGGGTCGAGGCGATGAGCGCCATCGCGCTTCTATTCTTGCTGTCTGCGGTGCTATCTATTCCCGCGTTCATGGTTTTGGGAATGCCGTTATCGGCGGCATTTTTTGAAGGAATGAGCGCGATCACGACAACAGGCTTGTCGCTAGCGCGCGACCCCGACAGTTGGCCCTTTGCCGCGCATTTATTGCGCTCGTGGATGCAATGGTGCGGGGGGCTTGCCATGGCCACCGCCGTGCTCGCACTCGTTCTCGGACCGGGCCCAGCAGCGCGCACCATAGGCAATGCGGGGATTGATGACCGCAACCGAATCCAATCGGCGCGCGAACAGGCGCGGGAGTTGCTTGGAGCATACGTGCTCTTAACTGTATTCTTTGCTTTGGTGATCAGTCTAGCCTTGGGCAATGTGGCCGAAGGGCTTGTTCTGACGCTCTCGGCGGTGTCAACCGGTGGTTTTGCCCCGCGGTCCGACAGCTTAGCTAGCTATGACATTGTGGTCCAGTCTCTGGTCGTTCTGGCTTGTTTGGCCGGTGCGGTATCGCTTTTGGCCTATGCACAGGGTCTGAGCCGAAACGGGCCTCGGTTCTGGACCTCACCATCACTCAGGCGGGTGGGTGTAACAACATTGATCGCGGGGACAACGCTGGCGCTCGTGATGGCTTTCTCCGGTGCCACACAACCTTTTCTGCCGGAATTTCTCAACCTGATCAGTGCATTTACCACCGCAGGCTATTCAACCGGGGCGATGCCCACCGCACCTGCGCTTCTGGCGTTGTTTTTGCTGGTTATGCTGATCGGTGGGGATCGCGGCTCAACTGCGGGCGGGATCAAACTGTGGCGCATCGGGATCATGCTCCGCGCACTGCGTCATGCGCTTACGCTACCGCGCCTGCCCGAACGCGCGATCAGCCCACTGCGCCGCAATGGTGAGCCGGTCAAGGATAGTCTTCTGGTGGCGCTCCTGGGTTTGCTTACCCTTTATCTCTTGGCCATGGGTGCGCTGTGGCTGATGTTCGTGGCATTGGGATTTCCGCCGCAACCGGCGCTTTTTGACACGATCTCGGCCTTGTCGACCGTGGGCCTCTCGACCGGGGTGGTGAACCCCGATCTGCCAACCGGCGCGCAGATCGCCCTGGCTTTTGCAATGTGGTTTGGGCGTCTTGAGTTTATCGCGGTTATTGTCCTGTTCCTGCCGGGAACGTGGTTACACCGCCCGTTCAAAGGAGGATGATCCATGAGGATCGTGATTGTCGGCGGATCGAAATTTGGCGTGGCCGCAGCGCAGCAGATGATCGAACACGGGCACGAGGTCGTCCTGATCGACAAAGACCGCGATAAGCTGGAAAGGCTGAGTGATCAGCTTGATTGCGGATTGATCGAGGGGGACGGAACCTCTCCCGCCGTCTTAAGAGCGGCACACAGTAGCGAAAACGATCTGCTAATCGCGCTGACAAATGCATCGGACGACAATATTCTCACGGCTTTGGTCGCTCGCTCCGTCGGCTTTGGCCGCGTGATACCTCAGATCATCTCTCCTGAGTTGATGGAGGTATGCGCAGAGCTGGGTCTGGAAGATACGATTGCGCCGCATGCCACGGTGGCCCGATCGCTCTGCCGTGCATTGGAGCAAAACAGCGAGGTTAGCGAAGAGTTGAACCTGAGTGGTGCGCTGCGTCTAAAACGCGTTGATGTACCCGATGCTCTGGATGGCCGCGCACTGTCTGATCTGGACCTGCCTGCGGATGCACGACCTGTTGCTGTGATCGTGGAGGAAGACGAAACGCTGCCTGAGGGCGACACGACCCTTACGCGAGGCGGGCACATCCTATTTGTCGTTCCGACAGAAGATGTCAATGCGTTGGAGCGTTGCTTTGCTCCGGATTGAACTGGGAACCAAACCTGCCAGCTGTGCGTTTAGGTGAGTAACGAGCGAGGTTTAATATGGCCGACAAAGATCGACCTAGTATCAAGAATGAAGACACATATGAAGCGCTGCGAGAAGATGGCTACGCCAAAGAGGTAGCTGCGCGCATTGCCAACGCGCAGGAAAATGACGGTATGTCACCCTCCACCAATGGCGGGTCAGCGGAGCCTTATGAAGATTGGACCAAAGATGACCTTTACACGCGTGCGCAAGAGCTGGAAATCGAAGGTCGGTCTGACATGACCAAAGATGAACTGATCGATGCACTCCGTGCACAAAGGAGCGACTGATGGCATTCCAAACGGGAGATACCGTGAAGTGGAACTGGGGCGCTGGTACCGGAACAGGCACGGTGAAACAGATCTACACCCAGAAGGTGACCAAAACGATCAAGAGCACAGACGTGACTCGAAACGCATCTGATGACGATCCTGCGTATCTTATTGAACAGGACGACGGTGATCGGGTGTTAAAAAGCGCTTCAGAGCTAAAGTTGGTATAATCACATTACGAAGGAGAGTTGTCATGGGTATTGAAGTTGCCGGGCTGGGCGGATTTATTTTGCTTGTCCTCAACGTTTGGGCGTTCGTGTCGATCATTGGATCGGCAGCGTCGACGGGCGCCAAAGTTCTGTGGTGCTTGCTGGTCCTGATTCTGCCGCTGTTGGGCTTTATCATCTGGTTGCTGGCTGGACCGCGTGCGAAAAGTAGTGTGGCTTAACGGCAAGTGTTCAAATTGAAAGTCTGAGACCAAGCGACGCCGGCCTGGCAAAGGTGGCGCTCCAGTTTCCTCTTTAGCAGTTTTAGCGCTGTCGTTAACCGTTTTGGACCTGTCCAAATCAGTTAGTTGCTCGATCCAGTTCAGGATTGGCAAAGCCGCTCAGGCTGCAACGACAACGGTGATCCTCATAACGATCGCTGCAAAGCCTGCGGAGCAGAAGGCTACTCGGTAAAGGATCAGCAGTAACAGCGACAATACACAAGCGCCGATGAACATTGCGAGGAGGGGTTTAGTTGAAGTGTTATCTAAGAGCAGCCGATGCAGACTACAGCACATGACGATTAAAACCGGCTCCTTAAAGCGCGATGGCGAGTGCATCATTGGCGTGGACCTGCGCTTTTTCAAACAGCGCTATCGTTTGTATCGGCCCGCCAACAAAAAAGAGACCGCAGCCGCGAGCCTGCGATCTCTTTTTCAACCAAGCTCGAAGTCAGTCATTCGAGACGATCTGTTCATTGGATTCTTGGTCGGGCGTTTGCACATCGACCGTCGGCACGGTGACGGTGATTTCTTCTGTGCCGATATCGATATCGCCAATCTCCGCATCGAATTCAGGCAGATTGCCGCCTTCAACTGTAACTTCTACATCGGGAAGGCGCGCTTCTTCGGTCTGGTCGATGTCGACCATGTAGATACCAGCGGCACCTGCGATAGCCACCGCGGCGGCAGCAATGATTACACCGGTTTTCATAACAAAACTCCTTTTGTTTCTAGTAGGTTAACGCTCTTCGGTAAAAAGAGTTCCGTGGATTTACGTTTTTTTGATCCACTGGTTCGCCAGCTGTTCGGGCTTTGACTGTATTATGAAACTAGGTGCAGGAACGAAGACGGAGACGCCCGACTTGGGTGCGCCCCCGTCAGTACTAACTTGTCAAAAACACTTAGGATTAGACGCTGGCCAGGATGTCGTCTACCGCTTTGCGGGCGTCGTCTTTGGTTTTACCCAGCTTTTGTTGCATTATGCCTTCAAGCTGTTCGCGGTCACCTTTTGCCTGCTCCAATTCGTCGTCGGTCAGCGCGCCATAGCTTTCGCGCAACTTGCCTTTGATTTCGGTCCACTTGCCTTCGATGCGATCATTGTCCATGACAGATCTCCCGTTTGCTACATTCATTTAGCCAACGATCAACCACGGCCGAAGTTCCTCCCCCCCAAAAAAATTTACACCATGTCTTCAGTCACAAGCGGCAACGCGAGACCTTCAGCCTCGTGCACACTGGCGTCATGAGCGACCAGAAAACCATCCCGTGCTTCAGGGCGACGCACGTTGTTGCGCAAAATCTCGTCTCGCCAAAGCGGCTGCATGCGGGTGGGATCAGCCCAGTCGCCCTTTAGGTCACGTTGCCACCAATGGCTATGAAGCGCGCGGCACAACGCACTCAACCGGTTAGAGTCGGTGATCGCCAGCGCCGCTTCGGTGTCCCAACGCAGGGATCGGCCATTCAGATTGCCCGAACCTACCAGCGCGAAATCAGAGTCTTTCACCAGAACTTTGTTGTGTACGTATACAATCGGCGATCCCGCGCGGGTGGCTCGTGTTTCCCGCGCCGCCATAACAGGGCGAACAGGACAGGCAATCACAGCTCGGTCGCCGAATGCTTCGCGCAGCGTCGCAATTGCATTGCGTTCTAGCTCCAGCCCGTAGCGGCTGTCGATGCCTGTGTCGTCAGGAAAAAAGGCGACTTCTTCCGGCAAAGCCGGTAAGATCATGATTAGGCGGAGACCCATTGTTTTTTGCGCGGCTTTTGCCAAAGCCTCTGCAATTATCGGGGAGCGCATGAATTGGGTTTCGATGTAAATCAAATGCCGCGCAGAGGCAAAGGCGGTGAGATGCGCCTCTTCGATCTCGGATAAAAGGGAGCGCGGCGATAAGAACGGCAGTTTGAGGCGTCGATCTACGGACAGGGTGCGGTGCAGATGGGTAAAGGCAGGCGCCTCGATATGTCCAGCAATGACGGCTTCGAACGTTTCAAGATGGGTTTTCGCCTCGGTCACGGCGGGATCGTTTCGCAGTATGATCTGGACGTCCGACCAGGTTTCTTCAGCAGGACGGTCGTGCTCGGCCGTATCAAAACGTCGATCGTTTAAGTCCAGCCCCCCGATATAAAGGGTGTCATCGTCGATCACGGCAAGCTTTTGATGATGCGTGACAGGATGCAATCGCGGGAGACGATACGAAAGACCTGGCATCTCGGCCTGCGCCGCGGCGCGTGTCTGCGACAGTTGACCGCGCAATCGAGATAACGCGTCGGGCAGGAAGGCCAACCATGGCACCAAACCTGGCGTTGCAGGGTGTAGGGCGGCGCGAATTGTGATGCGATCAGCGGGTGCCTCTGTAACTTCACGCAAGGCGGCGCCCTGTTTTACCGTGGCCCAGGTGGCTTTATGCAGCGCGGGGGCATAGACCGGATCAAAATCGCTCAGGATCAGGGTCAGACGGACGCCGCGGCTGACGACATGCGCCAACAAGTCAAACCACGTTTCGCCGACGGCGCGGCCTGCGTCGCTGACCAACTTTGTGCGCATGTCAAATATGCGAAATCCGCCAACGACGGATGCTTCGGCGGAAAGAACGGCCTCTTCAAACGCAGCAAATGCGCGATCGGGCGCGATAAACGCTTCAAAGTCAGGCGGCTTTGTCATGGCGATCTGTATCCAAAGGATCTGAATCGGGATCAAAGCC
Organism: uncultured Aestuariivita sp.; assembly: GCA_964402685.1. GTDB lineage: Bacteria > Pseudomonadota > Alphaproteobacteria > Rhodobacterales > Rhodobacteraceae > Aestuariivita. Next base: position 101,889 of record CAYODE010000001.1, read on the forward strand.
TTGAACCTTGAATCGAAGCGTCAGGATATGTGCGCCGTCCTCTTGGACTACGTTCGCGGTGCCTTCCAGCTGGCGGCAAAATGCCGTCATGAGTTTGGCGCCTAACCCAGTGCTATCAACGTTGCTGTCGTCAGTAACGGTGCCGTAATCTGCGGCGACGGTGTTTCCCAGCGTGAGATTGATCATGCCATGATCGTCATGCGCAAGCGTGATCCAAATGCGTGACTCTCCCTTGCTGTTTTTGCCAACGTATTTGATTGCATTGGTCATTGCTTCAGCAATCCACATTGACAAAGGCACGGCCTGATCAGGATAGATCGCGACCGACGCCAGATCGGTTTCGAGGTTGAAGGTCTTGCCCCCAACTGCAGCGGTCGAGTCGGTTACCACAGCGTCGGCCAGTTCACGTGTATCGACCTGAGATGTCTCAGCCTGTGTGTAGAGCGAGCGGTGAAGCATGGCGAGGCCTCGTACACGGCGTTGTAAACCATCGAGAATTTGGCGGGTTTCGTTTGACCGAGCGCTACGCGCTTGCAAATTCATGATCGACGCGATCATTTGTAGATTGTTTTTGACCCTGTGATGCACTTCGCGCAGCAAGACCTCTTTTTCGTGCAGATCGGTAAGTTGTCGTGCTTCGGCCTCGGTGATCAGCAGGACCATCCTGTTGAACGCGCGTTCGGCGTCTTTGAATTCGCCAGGGGCATCTTTAAGTTGCAACACAGCCGCGCTGCGCTCACCCAAGGCAAAACGGCGCATGGCCGATCGTAAGTCTTTGAGATGTGCCAGAACCATGCGGCTGAGACCAAAATAGGCCACAACCATTCCTGCAATCCACATCGAGCAGGCAAAAATGAGCGGCATGCTTGCTTGCCACAACGCAGAATTGTTCAAAGGACCAGCAACAGGCCAGCTACCCAGAACGACATAGCTGTTACGTGACATGGACGCGGCCGAATAAAGTCGCACCTGTCCCTTTTGATCTACAGCGCGAAAAGTTTCCCCCGCACGGTCAGTAATCTCACTCACGGTCAGATCGCGTGGTAGCGAAAGATCATGTTTGGTCGCATCGCTGCTCAAATCAAAAACCTGGCCGGTCGTCGCTACACCAGTGAGAACAAGGTCTGAATCATTTTCGGTGTTGGAGCGCAGGATCTCAAGCGGCAGAGAGATAGAGGCAAAGCCAAATAAGGCCTCACCTTGAAATACAGGTACATTAACTATCAGCACTGGGCGGTTCGTAACCGCGCCATTGGAATTGAACTCAACAAAAGTTTCGGCGCGCGCAACAGCTGTTTCAAAGCTATCGAACGCAGAGAAGTCGACTGGTTCCGTTCCAGCGCTGCTGCATTCCATGAGCCCGTTGACCGGTATGAAACCGGCGAAGGAAAAGGATGGATTGCGTTCTAAGAACCGTTCCATGACACGCTGGCAGGTTGCCAAGTCAGCGGTGCGTGCAACAGCGCCCAGTCCAAAACCTGCGCCAACAGCGCGTTCAATTTTCGTCGTTTGATCTGCTGCCGCGGCAAGTATGATATCTTGCAGCCTTTCGCGGTTAAGCTCGCTAATTTCTTCAACCACTCGGAAGGATAGCGCAAGAGCGATGAGTCCCAGTGGCAGCAAAGCCAGTGCCATGAGCAGGATCAGTCGTACCCGCAGACCACCAAGAACCTGTGGAAGTATCATGCGATGTTCTGGTTAAGCGTGACGATGCCTTGTGTCACAGCTTCGGTTGCCTCCATGGTTTCATCATCAGAGATATCCAATAGCTCGGCCAAGCGCGCGCGTCCTCGGTTTACCCTACTTTTAATAGTGCCGACAGCGACGCCGCAGGTTTCAGCCGCCTCTTCGTAAGAAAACCCGCCTGCACCGACCAAGACCAGTGCTTCACGCTGTTCTTCGGGCAACGTGTCAAAGGCAACCGAAAAGTCGCGCATCTGCAATCGCCCGTCATGATCGGGTTTTTGGGCCAGGCCAGCAGACAGATCACCTTCCACGTCTTCGACTTCGCGACGCCGCTTACGGTGATGCGAGTAGTAGGTGTTGCGCAGGATCGTAAACAACCATGCGCGCATGTTTGTCCCAGCCTCGTATTTGTCCATGTTCGTCCAAGCCTTTACCAACGCATCCTGAACGATGTCGTCAGCAAGTGCTGAGTTTCGGGTCAGGCTCATGGCAAAAGCACGCATGGGCCCGAGATGGGTTACGAGCTCGTCCTTTGGCTCATTGCTCATTTTCTGAGCCCTTCTCAGATGGCTTACTGGATGCGTCCTGCTCGCGCAGCTGGTTCAATAGGTCAGTAAATCGCGACGGAAGTGCTTGTTTCGCCACGTCTTCGTAGGCGCGTTTGAGGTTTCGATCAATTTCGTCTTGCACGCTTGACGATGTTCTCTTCCGGGTCATTTTGCTACACCTGCAACGTAAAAAAAGTCGTCTGCTCCGGGAACTAAATGCACCAACGGAGCATTGGTTCCATGGAAATCACATTTTTTTTGAGGAGTGGCATCACATGTCGCAATCAAACAACGCGTCTCTGGCAGATAAAATCGGACCAAACCTGCCTTACTTGCGTCGGTACGCGCGCGCACTCACCGGAGGCCAGGATGCTGGTGATGGCTACGCATCTGCTACGTTGGAAGCCATCTTGGCGGATCCAAGCCTGTTTTCTGAGGATGTTTCGTCAAGAGTTGCGCTGTTTACTGTGTTCCATTCAATCTGGTCGACGAGCGGCGCCCCTTTGTCTTCGGATGATCACGGAATGCAGGCGCAGGCACATCGTCACTTGGCGGCGTTGACCAATGGCACGCGCGAAACACTGCTGCTTCGCACGTTGGAAGAATTTTCTGCTCAGGATGTGGCGCACATTATGGACACCACACCGGAAGATGTTGAAAGCCTGTTGAGCATTGCGTACGAGGAAATGGCCAAATCCGTTAGCGGATCGGTCATGATCATAGAAGACGAGGCAATCATTGCCGTTGATCTCGAAGGCATCGTCGCGGACATGGGCCATCGTGTCACTGGCGTCGCAAGGACAGAGGACGGCGCGCTAAAACTCTTCGGCGAGGAACAGCCTGATCTTATCTTGTCTGACATCCAGCTTGCCGACGGGTCCAGCGGAATTGATGCTGTAAATCGCATCACAGAGAAAGTTGGCGATATCCCGGTCATCTTTATTACGGCGTTTCCTGAGCGCTTGTTGACGGGTGAGGGACCGGAGCCTGCGTTTTTGATTTCGAAACCGTATTCGGAAGACCAAGTGCGTTCTGCGGTCAGTCAAGCGATGTTCTTTTCATCGTCTGCGGTGCTCAAAGCCTGAATTGTCGCTTCACGCGCACAAAAAAAACCCCGCAGAATATTCTCCGGGGTTTTTTTTAGGCTGTCTCTTGCCGCGTTGTTGCGTCGGTTAACTTGATTTTACCATGGCGCGCAACATCCAAGCCGCTTTCTCGTGAAAGGCGCTGCGCTCTGTTGCCATATCTTCAGTCACCGCGTCTTTTCGACCTTCAGTCATTTCAATCAATGCATGCAGCCGGTGGGCAAGGCGCTCATGATCCTGCGCAAGATCCATCACCATGCCTTCGGCAGTGAGTTCACCTTTGGCGTCTATGATTTTCGAGCGGCTCATAACGTCGCTCATCGACGACGGTGCGAGATGGCCCAAAGCTCGGATGCGCTCTGCGAGCTCGTCTGCCGCTGCGAACATGTTCTCGTAGTGCTGTTCGGTAAGGTTGTGGACAGAATAGAATAGAGGGCCTTCGACATTCCAGTGATAAGCGTGCGATTTGAAGAGCAGGCGGTACGTGTCGGCGAGAACATCAGCGAGACCTTCTGCAATAGTTTTGGTGTCACGTACGCCGCTGGAGACGTCGTCTTCGCTCGGTACGACATTAAGTGCATTGGACATAGGAAATCTCCTTTGCTTTGTTTCATCTTGAGCGTTTAACGACTTAGGCCGCAGCTTTGTTCCTGATAATCTCAGTCTTTTCACCAGGCATCATGTTGCCCGCCGCGCCGTAATCCACCGGTACTGTCAGCAGCGTTGGTCCGGCAGCGCTTTGAGCGGCGCGAAGCAGTTCGGGCAGGTCGCCCAGACCGGTGGCAGGCGCGTGCGTCCAGCCGAAGGCTTTGGCCAGTTGATCCCAAAGCGGGTTGCCAAACGGGAAAGTTGGACCCGCATCGCCCTGATGCGCGTCGATTAAACCCAGACCACCGTCAACCCAGACCATCACGGTCAGACGCAGGCCTAGGCGCGTGATCGTCTCCATCTCTTGCACGTTCATCATGATGTCACCATCACCGCAGATTGCCAGAACGCGGCCGTCGTCCGAGAGGCGCGCAGCGGCAAGCGCTCCGGGCAGAGCGAGGCCCATCCCGGCCAAACCGTTAGGGACAATCACTTGTCCGGCGCGTTGCGGCTGAACATGCCGTGCAATCCAAAGCTTGTGCATGCCCACACCCGACAGCACGATATCATCATGTCGCAGCGCTCGAGTGACCTCCAGACAGATGTCCGTTGGTGCGATCGGGCCAACGTCGTCTTGGGTCAATCGTCGGTCGAGGGTGAGGCGCATGCCGTCCCGCGCGGCGGCAAAGGCGGGAACCTCACCCCATGTCTGGCCGTCCAGACGCAGGCGCAGGTCGGTAAGGCTGTGCCCGATTTCGCCGATCGCTTCTGCCGCGACCGCAAGCCCGGTATCGGCGCGCGGTGCGTCCGTGTCGAGCACACACACCTCGCTATCTGTACCGGCAATGAGCGAGAGCGGTGGGTACTCCACTGCGTCAAAGCCGGTCAATATGATTAAATCTGACGCTTTAAGGGCGAGATCGACCCAATCCTCTTCGGACTGTCCAACAGTAAAAAGCGTACGGTCATGATCTCGAGGCAGGATTCCCTTGGCCATGAACGTGGTGGCAACTGGGATCCCGGTGGTCTCGGAAAACATCCGAACAGCAGCGGCGGCTCCAGTGCGGACGACGCCTGCACCTGCAATCATGACCGGCCTTTGTGCCTTAGACAGAAGCTCTGCGACAGTGCGCAGATCATCCTGTGCCGCGCGCGCTTGAGACGGGCCCCGCAAAGGCAAAGGCGCGGCTGTGCAGGGCGCGCTGGCAACGTCCTCTGGCACGCAAATATGCACTGCACCCGGACGTCCATCCAAACACAAGCGCATCGCTTCGGCAAATGTAGCGGGTATGTCATTTGCCATGAGGATTGTCCGGCTCAGCTTTGTTACCGGCGAAAAGAGCGCTTCAAGATCGATCATCTGATGGCTCATCCGGCCGAGGCGATCCCGCGCACCCTGACCGGAAATTGCAATGAGGGGTACGTGATCAAGCTGTGCATCGGCAACGCCCGTTGCAAGGTTCGTCGCGCCCGGGCCCAATGTGGCCAGGCACACGCCAGGTTGACCCGTAAGGCGCCCGTGAACCGACGCCATGAAGGCGGCGCCCTGTTCATTGCGGCAAAGGACAAAGTCAATGTCAGAGGCGGTCAAGGCCTCCATTAACTCGGTCGTTTCTTCACCCGGCACGCCAAAGACCGTGGCGATACCGGCATCTTGAAGGCAATCGATTAGTACTTGGGCGCCAGTTTTCGCTGTGTTCGTCATTATAGAATTCCCTGTGCGGTGATTGCCTGAGCCAAACGGCGATATCCGGCGATGTTTGCGCCTCGCGCATAATCGATCTTGCCTGACGCCTGACCTTCATCTGCCACACGATCATGAATATCTTTCATCAGTGCTTTCAGTTCGGCGTCAACGTCTTCGGGTGACATAAAGCGGCGGTGCCTCATCTGGCTCATCTCAAGCCCGCTGACGGCCACACCACCTGAATTTGCAGCTTTACCCGGTGCGTAGAGAATGTTGCCCTTTTGCAAGATCCGCAGGGCAGGACCTGTGACCGGCATATTTGCGCCTTCAGCCAACACTTTTACGCTGTTGTCTACGATCGCTTGTGCCTCATCCTCGCCAATTTCGTTCTGAGTGGCACAGGGCAGCGCGATGTCGGCCTCTTGCGCCCAAGGATTTTCGCCGTCGAAAAACTTCACATTCAACGATTTTGGCGGGTCAGATAGATCGCCGCCCGAAGCCTTTTGCGCTTCGACCCAATCCATTGCATCGGCCGCCAAGCCATCAGCGGCATAGATGGTGCCGGATGTGTCAGATAGAGTGACAACTTTACCCCCGTTGTGCGCCGCCTTACGGGCCGCATGCGTAGCAACATTGCCCTTGCCCGATATGGCGAGACGGAGATTGTTCAGGTCTTTCCCTTGGCGGGCCAACATCGTTTGCACAAAATAGATCAGCCCATATCCGGTCGCTTCCACCCGGATATGCGACCCGCCATAGGACGTACCCTTACCGGTTAGTGCGCCCGCATAGACGCCCGCGGACTCGCGCCAAGCGCCATAAAGATACCCGATTTCACGCGCGCCTACATTGATATCGCCTGCCGGAACATCCTTGTCCGGCCCTATGAAGGGGGCCAGCTGACGCATGAATGCTTGGCAAAACCTCATAATTTCGGCCTCGGACCGTCCACGCGGATCAAAATCAGATCCGCCCTTTCCGCCGCCCAACGGAAGCCCGGTTAATGCGTTTTTGAAGCACTGTTCGAACGCGAGAAATCGAAGATCATCCAAAGTGACTGAAGGGTGAAATCGCAGACCACCCTTGTACGGCCCGATGGCGTTCGAGGCCTGCACGCGCCAACCGCGGTTGACCTCGACTTTGCCTGCATCGTCCATCCACGTGATACGAAACGACACAACCCGATCTGGTTCCACTAATCTGCGCAAAACCTGCGCGGCAGCCCACTTGGGATTGTTTTTTTCAATGGTAAGAACATCGGCCGCAACTTCCTCCACGGCCTGCAGCAAGTTCGGCAAGGATTGATCAGCGTCTGTGAGTTTTGCCAAAAACCGTTCAGTTAGAACTCGGGCGCGGTCCATGAAAACATCCTTCTCATAAGAAAAGCCGGCTTCCGATCATGCGAAAGCCGGTCTTTTTGTTGTCTGACACGTTAGGATCTGCCGCGCACGGCTCGTAAAACAATTGTCGCTGCGAACAGGATGATGAACAGGTAGAACAAGATCTGGGCGACGCCGGCAGAGGCAGATGCGATGCCTCCAAATCCAAAGATGGCAGCGACAAGCGCGACGACCAGAAACAACAAAGACCAATAAAGCATAGCGTTTCCTTTCGATGTTCGTTTAGCCGTCAACGGTTAAAGCGATCGAAAAGTTCCTGAAATCAATTTTGGAACTATTCGCGACATGTGTCGTTAACACTCAAAACATCCATCTAGGAGACATGATATGGCCAATGCTGAACACACTACCTCCGAAATCGGATCGGACAGTTTGAACGGCGCAGCCGACAGCGTGAAGCGCAAGGCATCTGACGTTGCAGCACAAGCTCGCAAACAGACACAAACGCTTCGTGACACAGTGGGGGCTGTTGCTCAAGACGGAGCGGAAGCAGCCCAAGAAATGGCAGCACAGACTCATCAGAGCGTGCAAACGGTGACTAACGCCACATCCGAAGCGATCCGCAGAAATCCCATGCT
>CAYODE010000001.1:109560-116008 GCA_964402685.1 uncultured Aestuariivita sp.
GCGTGCAAACGGTGACTAACGCCACATCCGAAGCGATCCGCAGAAATCCCATGCTGGCAGTTGCCGGAGCTCTGGGTCTCGGTTTTCTGTTGGGGCTGGTCGTTTCACGGAAGAGTTAAGGATGCCCCAGCGTTAACGCATCCATGGCTCTGTCCAAATCGCGATCAAGATACGGCCGTGACACCATCGCAATATTCGGGCGCGACACTGTGCGCGTAGTGCCGTTGATCAAGATGACCGGGAAGGCTGCAGAAATGCACCATGACAGCAGGTCTGCAGCGCCCGTGTCAGAGTGACGAGTTGCGATGACGGCAAGCGAGTATCGATGCGACTCTGCGAGTAGCGTTTTCAGCGCTAAAGCGGCGCTATCGGAGACGCTTGGTGATGCCCAACCTCGCATTTCGAGATATTCGCTTAGATCAATGATTTCCACGGCGTTCGCGCACGCGATCAGCGCGCGACAGGCACTAAGGTCGCGAGGTGGCATGTCAAATCCCTACGTTTGGCTTACCGTTTTATGACAGTGTCCGCGCGTTCATGATTTAAACTGTGACATAGTACAGGAAAAAAATGTCTACCAAATGCACTAACTGTCCTCTTCGCAAACTCGACGCGTTTTCGGCGATGTCGACGTCAGAAGTCACCTTTATGGAAGGGTTCAAGACAGGCGAACTTGAGGCGCAGCCCGGAACGGAAATTATGGCCCAAGGTCAGTCATCTACTCATCTTTTTACATGCCTCGATGGTATGGGCTTGCGATACAAGACACTTGAAGATGGGCGCCGTCAGGTCATTGGTTTTGTTATGCCTGGCGACTTTATCGGGTTACAGGCCGGCGTGATGTCTGAAATGGATCATTCGGTAGAGGCGACGACCGCGATGCGGCTCTGTACTTTCAACCGCTCAGAACTTTGGAGGTTGTTCAAGTCGCACCCATCGCGCGCTTACGATCTAACCCGTATCGCGGCGCAAGAAGAGATGTTCTTGGGCGAAGCACTTGCCGTTGTTGGTCAGTTGGATGCGCGAGCTAAAATTGCTTGGGCGCTGCATCGGTTCTTCACGCGACTCGCATCGGTGAACTTGGGTCAAGGCAACCGGGTCCCTCTGCCGTATCGGCAACAGGATTTGGCCGATGCGCTGGGATTGTCTTTGGTGCATACAAACAAGACACTCACCCGGTTGCGCGAGGATCAAATTGCCACTTGGTCGAACGATCAATTAAGCGTGCACAGCTTTGATCGCCTGGCGCGTTTGGCCCATGCAGAGCAGGATCGTGTGCCACAACGCCCAATCATTTGAGGATTTAACACATCGATCACGACGGCTGATTAGCATTGCCGCGCTACGCGGCATGCTTAGAAGCTAATCAATTCGGGACGTAGACAAGTATCAGCCTAGGGCCATGCCTTCCTTCATCGTTATCAGGCAAGCGGCCCACAGGAGACATCGAGCGCGGGTCAGAGTACTGCGCTTTCAGCCCGCTGATTGCAGGACACTCGCGCTCCGTTTATAGCTTGGAGCACAGGCGTTGTTGTCGCTTATAAAAGGTGAACAGTGCTAACGCCGGTTGCATGCTGTTCGAGGCCGACGTGGAGTTCTATCCTTACGAGCAGGCCATCCTCAAGGACACTGTCAACGGACAGTACGCACGCAGCGGCGCTTCAGGTCTTCCGATCCTTTTCAAGGCCGGCCTTCAAGCTAGCTTCGACCAACTCAGCAACAGTGCCAACGTTCATCTTCTCTAAAATGCGCGCCCTATGGTGATCAACTGTGCGCGCGCTTATGCCAAGAGACCTGGCGATTGCCTTGGAGGAGTTTTGCCCCGGGCGATTTGCAAGAATCAAACAAATCTCCTGTTCGCGATCAGTCAGGGACTCAAATCGCGCCACGATGCCGGAGGTCTGCTGGGCCGCGTCTCGGCGCTGCTTGTCGGTTTCGAGAGCGGCGTCAATCTGCGCGATCAAGACCGATTGCTTGAACGGCTTTTCCAGAAAGTCGACCGCGCCCATTTTCATTGCCGCAACGGACTCCGGTACGCCACCATGTCCGGTGATGAAAATCACTGGCAAATGGCTGCCCATGTCGCGCAGGTGTTTCTGAAGCTCGAGCCCATCCATATGCGGCATCCCGTAGTCCAGCAGCAGGCATCCCGACAGGTTCCTTTCATAGCTATCCAGAAAGTCCTGTGCCGAGGCGAAGGACTTTACCACATAGCCGCGCAAACCTAGCGCGCGCGACAGGGATCCACGGATATCCGCGTCATCATCTACAAGAAAGACAAATGGGCCGTCATCCATGATTCACGCCTTTCAGTGGTAGCGTGAAACTGAACCGTGTGCCTCGCTCCAATGGTTCGTGCCAGATCTCGCCCCCATTCGCTTCGATAAGCGTTTTGCTTATGGACAAACCTAAGCCCATTCCTTCGCGCTTCGTGGTCTCGAAAGGAGTGAAAATCTGCAAGTTCTCCGCAATGCCGGGCCCGCCATCTTCGACATGCACGCAGGCAATGTCACCCTTTTGCTCTGCCGAGATTATGATCTTGCGAGGGTCAGTCTCAGTTTCGGAAACGGCATCGATCGCGTTGCGTAACAGGTTCATGACAACCTGCGCGACTTGGACCCGGACCGCACGCACATCGAGCGGAGGGCCTTTCAGCAGAACAATGTCGATCCCGAGTTGCCGCGCATCCGAACGGGCAAGCCTTCGCGCTTGTATCAATAACTCGCGCACATTGAAGTCATCGGGAATATTTTCATCCTTGCGCACCAGCGCGCGCAAAGCGCGAATGATGTCAGCCGCCTGATGCGCCTGCTGATCGATTTCGTGCAGCAGATCTATGATCTCAGGCGTTTTGTCGGGCGCATGCCCCAGAATATAGGTGGCGGAATCTACATTCTGCGTGATTGCTGTCAGCGGCTGGTTCAACTCGTGGGCCAACCCCGTCGCCAATTCGCCCATCATCTCTTGACGGGAATAATGGGCGATTTCGCGATGCAGCGTCTCGATCTTTTCCTCTGAGGAGCGAACCTGCGTGATGTCGTCGATGGTCGCGACGATGTAAGTTCCACCTGCATCATCCGCCTGCAAAAAGATCCCGTTCACGCTGATCCACAACCGTGTGCCATCCTTCCGGATTGCTTGGGCCTCGAGCCCAAAAGACGTGGTCCCAGCAATGCGCTCCAAGAACTCGGTCACCACATCAGGGTCGTCCGACGAAAACCGCAAGTGCAACGGCGTGCCAATCAGGTCGTCGGCGGCAAACCCCAGAAGTTGGACAAAGCTCTCATTCACACGCAGCAAACGGCCCGAGTTTCTTTCGATGTGCACCATCCCTCGTGAGGCCTTTTCAAAGGCCAGACGGTACTCGGCTTCAGTTTTCTTACGTTGTGAAATCTCGTTCACAAGAGTGGTGTTGGCGTTTTCCAGTTCTTTGTAGGTGTTGGGCATCGGTTCGTTCGGATTGACTTCGCCTTGCGAAATCAGAGCCGAACGCACCGCAAAAGCGCGCACCGGCGCGTGGATCCTGTTGGCCAGAGCCAGACCGAGTAATGCGGTTGTTGCCGCCACCGCAAGCGCAATCAGCATGTTCTGCTGCCGGTTCGCCTTGATCGCGCCTATAAAGTCATTCTCAGGCGCATACAGCACAATGGTCCAGGGAATGTCGTCCAGTCCAAAGGGCATGATCAAAGACACAAATTTCTGTCCCGCATATTCGAACTCCGCCTGAACTAGCTCGTCGACAGCCACACCCTGCGGAGTCAGGCGATCTCCGAACGCCGCGCGCGCTATGGGGTCATCCAACGTCTCGATCGAAGGAAAGCGCAGCACACCATCATTGGTCAGTGTGGTCAGCAGGCCTGTGTCGGGATGCGCAATGACATCCCCGTTACGGTTCAGGATAAAGGCTGCACCGTTCTTGCCAACCCGCAACTGCGACAGAAAATTCGACAATTCGCTGATCTCGATGTCGACGCCGACTACCCCTTGTACGTGGTTGTCAAACCCGATCACAGGCGTCGCCGCTGTGATGCCGGGCGATTGTGAGGTGAAAAAAATGTAAGGGTCGGTCCAGATACTGCCGCGGTAGGCTTTTGCCTCTTTATACCAGGGGCGAGTGCGCGGGTCGTAGCGATCTTTGGGATCAAAAAAGCGATCTCGCGAAGCGAAGTCTCCTGTCCGTTCGATGAACGCTGTGCGCTCCTCGGGCCGCACCGCCACATCGACAATCTTAGTCAGATACCCGTTCGCGCCTTGCCGTTTGACATAGACAAAATTGCCCCTTTCGTCGCCGTAATAGGCGCCCGCAAACTGCGGAGCCGACCTAAGCTGCTGGAACAGCAGACCTTCAAGCTGATCACGCTCTTCACGACGGACAATCTGGTTCGAGGCCAATGCAGTCGACAATTCCGCCGCATTGCGTGCAGGCGACATGAACCACCTGGCATGTTGGATAGCGTTGGTGCCCACATCCACCATCTGAGTGCGGGCGTGTTCAAGCATTGCCTTTTCAGAGGTGAAATAGGAGGAAAAGACGACTACCGCGATCGCCAGAAGCTGCAACCCGGCGAGGGCAAGCGCGAGGATGGTTCCAAGGGATTTCATCTCTGATCAGATTACGGCCTCACCTTCGGTTCTCTTCACTGCAAAAACTATCACTTTGAGTTCAAAAGTGAATTGCCAAGGTCCCACTAAAACAAAAAACGCTCTGCCCCACAAAGGGGCAGAGCGTGCTCGCCCGAGCCACTCACTCATGGACAAGCTCAAAACTATGAAAAAGGTCTCATTTTAACTATTAAGTTCTGAAATTTACACTCGTTACTGGGAGGAAAAGTACGCGCGCACCCAGCGACAGGCTATTGGTGAAACTACCTAGGCAGAATTGCCTATGCTCAAATGGCAAAGGCAAGGATTGGCGCTGCAGCTGCATAGCGGCGACCGACTTCGCGGCACCCTTTGGCTTAAGAAAGCCTGTGTTCAATAGCAATCGATAGGAAAACCGTTTCCAGCGGGCCTGTATGTCCCGAATGCTTCGCAAATGGCATGTGAAAAAGTGAGCTCAAGCCAAATATAGTCACGGCTGCAGCGGTTGCTCGCTGAACCAAAGCCATTCGGCCTTAGCCCTTAGCTGCCTTCCGCGAGAAAGTTTGTACGCTGCAGTGCAGCCCGTCAAAGCGGACATTGAGCTGGGCAGGCCGCGAAGAACAGCTCAGTGCCCACATTGCCGGATGCTGAAGGATGAATAGATGTCCGCTTCTTTTTGATCTCTACCTAGCGCGTAGACGGCTCATCGTGACAGGCGTGATCCCCAAAAAGGACGCTATCAACGAATGAGTGAAAATGTCTTCGTAGCTGGGGAATGCTTGGCGGAACCAGTTCAGCCGCTCCGCCCCGCCAAGAGCGGCGAGACACCATTCGCGCTCCGCTTTTTCACCCAATGCGTCTCGTAGAATACCATTTGCCCAGTTTCGGATTGGTTCAGATTCAATCATCAGATTTGTAAGCCGATTAGTCTCGATCCAATAAAGCGAGGCCTCTTTGGTTGCCTGGATGGACACAAGGGACACTCCATTACGCGTGCGCGCGATATTCGGCGTGACAACGCAAGGACCGACATGAAGCCCAACGCAGACTTCCTTGCCTTCTTGATCGCAAATGCTGCTGGCTAAGCACCCATCCAAAAGAATGAACTCATCTGATTCAGGTTGTCCTTGGTGGGCAAGGAGCGCGCCCTTGTTCAAACGCTTACTTCTCCAATGAGACGCAAAACCCTCTGCGAAACTTACATCAGACAGGTCAGGTGACTGTGCGAGAAATTTCCGTAGATGCATCTTGATATGCCTTATCAAATGATAATGCGTGTGGCTTCACCCATGGGCAACTTGGCACAGATCAAGGAGGTCCCAAAATGATTCACACACTTCTTTCAAGGTACATCGGATTTGCCGCCGTTTTCTGCGGATTGATTGCTACAGTCATCTACCTGCTGATGATCAGCGTCACGCTTGCCCACATTGAAGCTGTCTCGGGGCAGGTCCCATTCGACATGCGTCCGTTCGGCTATCGTCCCAAAGACGCCACGACGCTTCTTGAAGCCTTAGGTGCGGAAGGGCGCGCGTATTATCTCAGTTACCAGATCTCTCTGGATACAATCTACCCGGCTATGCTCGCGCTGACTTTGATAGCCGCGTTTAGCTGGTTTGGTCGACGTATGCCCGGCAGCAAGCTTGTTCGCTCTGGCATAATTCTTTCGGTTGGTTGTGCCTTGTTTGACTATTTCGAAAACATTGGAATCGTGGCCATGATTTGGAGTTGGCCAGAGGTATCAATCGCATTGGTATATGCCGCCAGTACAGCCACAATTGTTAAATCGGCCCTGACAGCTTTGGCTGTACTGCTTGCGTTTCTGATCGGGTTTCTCTGCGTGTGTCTTCCAAAAAAGCGGACCTTT
>CAYODE010000002.1:0-85825 GCA_964402685.1 uncultured Aestuariivita sp.
ACGCGCCATGCTCCAGATAGCGGAATTCCTGCAGAGTTCCCTTTTCGACCAGCATAATTGTCATCGACCGGACATACATTGCGCCAATGCCCAATCCAATCGCGATCAGCAGGATATTTGTGGTCAGCGCAAAGGCCCCGATGACACCATCGAACGAGAAGCTGGCGTCGAGCACCTCTAGGTACAGGAACGCGCCCAAACCACCGCGTGCCCCGACCTGTGCCATCTCACTGGATTTGTAATCAAGAAACGTTCCCAGACCGTCGACCATTGTGAAAACCAAAAGGCCCATAATGGCAGAAAACAAGAAGGTGGACTGAAAATGCCCTGGGAGGAAGTAGCAAATGATCAGCATGATCACGAGGACGATCGCAATCTCGAAACCTCGAACCGACCCACACATTCTGAGCCGTTTTTCCAGACCCACGATCCAATCGATTGATTTGTCCTCATCGACAAAAAACTTCAGCGCAACCATCATCAGGAACGTTCCACCAAACGCGGCGATGGACCCATGAGAGCTTTCGATAATGTGCGAGTATTCATCCGGATCCGACAGTGCGAGTCGCATCGCATCGAACGGATTAATCCACGCGAATATCGCAACGATGGCCAAGGGAAAGACGATCCTCATTCCAAAAACCGCGATGAGGATGCCCCAAGTTAGAAACCGTTGCCGCCAGACCGGCGTCATCTCTTCAAGTTTGTTGGCATTCACGATCGCATTGTCGAAGGACAAGGCAATCTCCAGCGCTGCGAGGACTGTTCCGACCAAGAGGAACGAGATTACGCCTTTCGCCGTTCCTTCGGTCGCCCATCCGAGCCAGCCCGACAAACCGAGACCAATAAAGGTCACGATCAGCGGCCATTTCAGGTAGGACAGGGTCGAACGTGGTCTTGCGTTCACCCCCTATCCTCCCATGACTTTGGGTAGCCAAAGCACAAGCTGCGGGAAGAGCAGCAGCAGGATCAGTCCAAAGAGCTGTACCAACATGAACTGCATCATGCCCAGATAGATGTCTTTCAGGTCCCAATTGGGCACGACACCCTTAAGGAAATAGGCCGAGAGAGCCACCGGCGGACTGAGCCAGGCTGTCTGCAAGTTCACAGCCACAAGTATGCCGAACCAAACCATCAGGTCATAGCGATCGAGACCATAGATATCGAGCGCCTGCACGGTGGGCAGCAGGATCGGGACAACGATCAGAACGATCGGCACCCACTCCAGCGGCCAGCCCAGCAAAAAGATCAGGGCCATTACCAGCAGAAGGATTAGGAATGGCGCCATATCGAGGCCCAGGAGGATCTCAGTCATCATCCGCGGTGTGCCCAGCGCCGAGAATTGCGCGCCGAAGAAGTTGGACGCGGCCACAAGGAACATGATTAGAACGGTGATTTCCAACGCTTTGATCAGGCTGTCAAAGAAGCTGGGGAACGTGAACTTACGATACCCGATCGACAGAAGGATCGCACCAAATGCCCCCATCGCGGCAGCCTCGGCAGGCGTCGCAAAACCTAGAAGGATTGAGCCGAGCGCAAAGGAGATCAGGATCGTTGGCGGCATCAGGCCGGCAAAAAATTCATCCCAAAGCTCTGAGAAGTAGAAGTCTTTGTCGGCGCCCGCGCGATAGATGGGCGACGCGAGGAAGGCCAGCAAGACAGTGAAGCCTGCGAACACGATGGACCCTGTGGGCAGCCCTTCGCCGCTGTTCGCAAAGATCATGTAGATGTGAAACAGAACCGCCAACGGCAGGACAATCCGCAAAATTTGGACGTTGCGATATGCCGCGTAAGCGATGGCAACTGTGATCGCGAGCACGATCAAACCGCCAAAGGGGATCACGCCAAGGCTGCCCGACAACCCAAGACCAAAGACACGACATACCGTCAGGATACCGAGGCAGATCAAAGCGACTTCGGCTCCGTAATACTTCGAAGTGTCGGGTTGGTCATCTTCGCCCAGGATCGGACCTAGATCAGGGTTCAACCAGCACCGTCCGAGCGTATAGAGCAAGTAAAGCGAGGCCAGAAGCGCACCCGGGATGAAGGCTCCACGGAATAGATCAAGCGTGGATACTTCCAGCACAGGCCCCATCACGATCAACATGATCGACGGTGGGATAAGAATGCCAAGCGTGCCGCCTGCCGTGATGGTCCCTGCAGCCAGTTGCACGTTGTAGCCAGACCGGCTCATTGTGGCACCGGCCATAATGCCAAGCAACGTCACGGACGCGCCAACAATCCCTGTCGCCGCAGCAAAGATCGTGGACACAATCAAAACCGCGATGAACAAAGCGCCTCGAACGCGGGCCATGATCATTTGGATCGACGCAAACAGACGCTCCATCAAACCCGCCGATTCCATCACAATGCCCATCAATACAAAGAGAGGCACCGCCATCAGCTGATCGTTCAACATGGTCGAGTTCGTGTTCAACGTCATCAACAGTGTGGTCAGCTTGAAGTTCGCACCCCAGATGCCGAAGACAAAGGCCAGGAAAACAAGCGTGAAAGAAATCGGGAACCCGATGAAAATCACAAACAGCATCGCACCCAGCATGATCAAACCAATGATCGGTTTGCTCAGCTCAGGCCGCGCGGACATGAGGTCAGTGAACCACGCGCCACCGGGTACAAGGTCAGGTGCGAAAATGGCCAAGGTCAGCCAAATGAGCCCAACAACATAGATCGGTAACGCACGTACGAACCAACGTTCACGCTCTTTGCCCATCTTGTGAAAGGCCCGAAAAATCTCTGGTAGGCCTTGTAGGAGAAGGAGGAAGCCACCGATCGGCATGGCAATACGCGCGGGCCACAGGATCGGTTGCCACGCACTGTCCAGCGCCAACCGTTCGCCAGTTTCATAGGCCAGATACCAGTACTGCGCAGATACGACCGTGAAAAAGATCATAGATGGGATGAAGAACAACAGATACGCCGTCGCATCCACCGTCGCCTGCGTCTTGCTGCTCCAGTTCCGGTAGAGGAAGTCAGCCCGGATGTGCACACCGCGCATCAAACCGTACCCGGCACCAGCCATCCATAACACGCCCGCAATCATGCGGCTGAGGTCATAGGCTTGCAGCGTTGGCCCCAAACCAAGGCTGCGCGCGATATCCTCGAACCCCGCATTTTGCAGGATGATGAAGCTGTTGCGTGAGAAGACCTCCCAAACCACGATCGCGATCAAGGGCACCATCATCAATGCAATGATCTGACCTGCCCGATAGTTGATGACATCGATGGCCGCCGTGATCGGGCGCTGCCAGGCTGTCATGTCCTCCGGTGTCTCTCCGGGCGCTTCCGCCCGCCGCTCCGCGATCAGCTCGTCAGCAATCTCGAGGTCTTCTGGATTCGGTTCGTCGGCCGCCATGTTGGTGTCCCCCCATTCGAAAACAGCCCTCTGTATTGAGGCCGCTTACCAATAAGATTCAGATCAAAGCGAAATGGATGATGCCCGCCTCGGAGACTTCTCCAAGGCGGGCAAGCGCATTTACTTCAGCGTGTCAGCGAAGGCACGGCCAAGGTTCGCGTTCGAAGTCTGAGCGCCAGCCCAGAATGGAACTGCGATCTCAGCAAAGTCCTTTTGCGACTGCCAAACTTCCGCGAAGAACTCGTTTTCGTCCGCAGCTGCTTGCAGCGCCGAGTTCGCAGCTGCCGAGTACTCGGTGAAGTAGTCAGCAGGTGTATCTTCGAGGATGACCCCGTGGTTGTCGGTGAGGTCTTTCAGCGCCTTACCGTTTTCGAAGATGCGGTAGGACAGCGACTTGGACAGTGACGCGTTTGCCGCGACTTCCAACGCCTTCTTCTCGGTATCGGTCAAGCTGTTATAGAAGTCGAGATTGACATACATGTCAGCGTTCACCGTGACCTGGTGCAGGCCTTGCAGATAGTAGTGCTTCAGCACTTTTTGGAAACCGAACACCGAGTCAGGCTTAGGGCAGCACCATTCTGCGGCGTCAATCGTACCCTTTTCCAGGGCTGGCAGAATGTCACCACCACCCATGGCAACGGCTGGAACGCCGATGTCAGCATAGGCTGCGCCAACCATGCCTGGAGGTGCGCGGAACCGCATCTGACGGAAGTCATCCATCGACTCGATCGGCTCTGGGAACCAACCCAGTGCTTCGGGGCCCACTGGCTGCAGCATGAAGCCTTTGACGTTCACGCCCATTTCTGTCCAAAGCCGGTCATAAAGCTCTTTACCGCCGCCATACTGGAACCAGCTCAGGAACGCGATGTTATCAAGACCGACACCGGCCCCGGCAACAGGCGCGCCGAACAGGTTTGCTGCAACGTGCTTGCCGCCCCAGTAGTGGGTCCATGCAAAGCCACCTTCGACGAGACCAGCGTCGACCGCGTCCATGATGTCACGTGGGCCAACAATGGCGCCCGCTGGCAGAACTTCGATGGTCAGCGAACCACCTGTCAACGCCGCGACGTCTTTGCCGAACTCGTTCAGCATATAGACTTCGTCAGCGGTGTTCGGCAGAACGGATTGAATGCGCAGGACTTTTTCAGCCATAGCGCTCGTGGCGGTCAGTGCAAACGCAGTCGCGCACACAGCCACTGTTTTTAGGTTAATCATGTGTTTCCTCCCTAAGGTTTTGCCTTCTGAATTCTTATTGTGCGTCTCAGGAGCGAAGGCTAAGGCCCCCGACGCTCATTCAAAATCGTAGACACATCTCCTTTGCTCCGGAGCTGAAATCATGCATACGCGTCCTCCAACACGAGATCGCTTGCTTTCTCTCCAATCATAATTGCAGGTGCGTTTGTGTTCCCACTCACAATCCGCGGCATGATAGATGCATCCGCGACGCGCAAACCTTTCAAACCACGGACGCGCAGTCGAGGGTCGACAACGGCCATCTTGTCAGTACCCATCTTGCAGGTTCCAGTTGGGTGATAAATCGTTACCGCGGAGCGCCGCGCCCAATCGAGTGTGGCATCTTCATCCTCCAAGGCGACGTCCTCGCCAGGTGCGTATTCCTCGGTCACGTGAGATTTGAGCGGTTCAAACTGCGCAATCCGTCGCGCCACCTGAATTCCCCGCACAATCGTGCGGCAATCCGTTTCCGTCGCCAGGTAATTTGGATGGATTTCCGGGTGATCCTCCATCCGCGCAGAACGAAGCGACAAATGCCCTGCACTTTCGGGTCTCAATTGAAGAACTGAGGCAGTAAAGGCTGAAAACGGGTGTGGGCCGTTAACTGCCGCATCGGCGCTAAAGGGTTGAATGTGGAACTGAATATCGGGCGTTTCGAGATGATCCGCGGTCTTGAGGAATCCGACCCCAAGACTGGCCGCCATCGTCATCGGCCCTGTCTGCGTCAGCAGGTATCTCAACCCAATCAATGCTTGCTTAACGAAATTGTCTGTTTCCACATTGATGGTGCTGAGGTCCGTTTTGAAAATCGGGCGCGCCTGAAGGTGATCCTGCAGGTTCTTGCCAACGCCACCGAGCTCGGCTTTGACCTCGATCCCATGGGCGCGCAATTCATCGGGGTCGCCAACACCTGACAACATCAGGATTTGCGGTGATCCGATCGCCCCCGCACTCAGTATGATTTCCTTCCGTGCCCGGATTTCCGTCATTTTGCCTTTGATCTTGGCGTGCACGGCGACCGCGCGCTTGTCCTGGATAACGACTTTTTCGGTTTGGGCGTCCGTTATGATCTCGAGATTGCTACGACCGCGCGCGGGCTTTAAATAAGCCACTGCAGACGAACAGCGCCGTCCGCCGACCATTGTCAGCTGAAAATGCCCCACACCTTCTTGATCCGCGCCGTTGTAGTCAGGATTCGGTTTGTATCCGGCGCTCACAGCAGCATCGATCCAGTGATCAACAATCTCCCTCGATAACCGGGAGGATTGCACGGATAGAGGTCCGTCCGTACCGCGAAGCTCGCTGCGCCCCTCCCCTTTCCAGGTTTCCGACCGTTTGAAGTAGGGCAAAACGTCATCCCATGACCAGCCGGTGCAGCCAAGTTGCGCCCAACCGTCATAGTCTTGCGGTTGCCCCCGGACGTAGAGCAATCCGTTGATGGACGACGATCCGCCCAAAACACGACCGCGCGGCCATGGGATTGAACGCCCGGCAATGCCGTCATCCTCTTCGGTTCGATACCGCCAGTCAGTTCCGGGGTTTCCCATGGTTCGGAAATAGCCAACCGGAATGTGGATCCATGGATTTGTATCGCGCGGACCAGCTTCCAAAAGAGCGACGGAATAGCGGCCATCGCTCGACAATCTATTTGCCAAAGCGCACCCGGCTGAACCGGCACCGACAACGATGAAGTCGAACTCCATCACTCTCCCTTATTAATTATTGAGACTTTTGGTCTCGATTTTTGTTATTTGGAACGCTACAAGAAAAGTTATGAATTACAAACACCAAATTGACTTTCGCTAGATTCAATGGCGGAAGAAGAGCGGATACCGACGACCCTGAGAACGCTTTTGATCCTGGAAACCCTGGGGAAAAGTGATCATCCGATGACGGCGACCGAGATAAACGCGCACCTGGGATTACCCAAACAATCGATCCACCGACTGTGCACTTCTCTGGAATCAGATGGCTTCCTGACACGGCTCGGCGACTCGCGCAAATATGTACCGTCGCGTCGGATGCGCGAGCTGGGCTCTGGCCTATTGTTCAACTCAAGGAACCATATCGCACGGCGACAGATCCTGATGGATGTCGCAAAAGAGGTTCGGGAAACCGTCAATTTCGTTGTCCCAGAAGACGCCGGCATGAGCTATGTAGATCGGGTTGAAACAGATTGGGCGTTTCAAATCCAACTCCCTATCGGGACCCATGTGCCGTTTCACTGTACAGCCAGCGGGAAGTGTTTTCTTGCCAGTTTGAAGCCGGGCGCACGCATCAGGTTCGTCCATGCTCTGGATCTCACCGGTTTGACCCGCGCAACGAAAACGGATGTGGACGTTCTTATTGAGGATTTGGATGCCATCAACGAACGCGGATACTCTTTGGATGAAGAAGAGTTCCTGGACGGCATGGTGGCCATCGCCGTCCCAGTCACAGATGCTGATGGTCGATACGTGGCCTCACTGGCCTTTCATGGTCCGACACAGCGATTGAAGATCACCGATGCGATCGCGAAAAAGGGCGTCCTGCAAGAGGCCGCTTTGAAATTGAGGTCCGCCCTTTTCGACTAACGGAGCGGTTCCTGACTTTGCGCGTCCAGAACGGCGAGGCCGTAACAGTCTTCAAATGATCATGACGAACCGAGACTCGCGACCCAGATTGGAGCGTTCGCACGCTAAGAACAGTGCAAATACCCTGACTGAACAATTCTGACTCACGTCAGCTCCTCACCCCATCGCAATGCTTGAGGCCAAGATCACACTGTTTGTGTCGTCACGCGTAGTGGAAACAACCTGCGCAATAGAACGTAGAAAACTGGCGTAAAGAACAATCCCAAAAGCGTTACGCCGGACATCCCGAAAAACACTGCAGTTCCAAGCGCTTGACGCATTTCTGAGCCCGGACCAGTTGCAATCATGAGCGGCAAAACACCAAGGATGAAGGCAAAGGCTGTCATCAGGATCGGACGTAGGCGCAATTGGCTCGCTTCGACGGCAGCGTCCACAGGGTTGAGACCGCGGTCCTCTTGCGCTTGCTTTGCGAATTCCACAATGAGGATGGCGTTTTTGGCTGCCAATCCGACCAGAACGATGAGACCCACCTGGGTCAGGATGTTGTTGTCCATACCGCGTAGCATCACGCCGCCCAACGCCCCCAGTACCGCCAGCGGAACGATTAAGATAATGGCAACCGGCAGCACCCAACTTTCATAGAGTGCGGCAAGGAAAAGGAATGCGAACAGAACCGAAAAGGCGAATATGTAAACAGCCGTATCACCTTGGTTACGTTCCTGAAGCGCAAGTTCTGTCCATTCATAATCGATGCCAGGCGGCATGAGGCTTTCCGCAAGCTCTTCCATCGCGACCAGGGCCTGTCCGGTTGACACACCGGGTGCAGCGGACCCCTGCACCGGTACGGAAACCAGCTGGTTGTACCGCTGCACCAAAGAGGGCCCTGCCGTTTCTTGAACCGTTACCAACGTGCCTAACGGGACCAATGCGCCTGTCGCGGAACGCACGCGCAGATTTCTGATATCGCTTTCGTTCAATCGGAACTGCTCATCGGCTTGTGCCCGCACTTGGAACAGCCGCCCAAACGCGTTGAAATCATTCACATAGGCCGAGCCGAGATTGACGGAAAGTGCTTCGAATATCGCACCGATTGGCACATTCAGCATCTGAGCACGTACGCGATCGATTTCGAGAAAGAACTGTGGCGACCCTGCTGAGAACGTGGTGAAGACACCTTGCACCTGGTCAGAACCCCCTGCGCTTCCCATGACGGCGTAGGCAGTGCCCAGCACCCGGGCCATATCGGCAGTTTCGGTATCCTGCAGCTGCAGCTTGAACCCACCGCCATTGCCGACGCCCCGCACAGAGGGTGGCGCGATTGCGATGATAAACGCTTCGCGCAACACCTGCATGCGGCCAAAAAGCTGACCGACGATGGCGCCAGCGGTCAACCCGCTTTCCAACCGATCCTCAAACGGCTCAAAAGTTGTAAAAATCACACCCTGATTGCTTGCGTTGGTGAAAGTCGCTCCAGAAAAGCCAGCGAAACCGACCGCGTTTGTGACTCCGGGCGTTTCAAGCGCAATTTCGGTGGCTTGTTGAATGATGGCATCGGTCCGGTCCAGAGCCGCTCCATCAGGCAACTGAACAACGACAATCGCATAACCTTGGTCCGCATCCGGGATAAACCCGGTGGGGACCTGAGTATTCAGCCAATATGTCGCGCCCAAGAGCCCGGAAAAGGCCACCAGGCAGAGCATGATGGCGCCGTAAGTGCTTACTAACACACGTACCAGGCGCCCATACCCTCGCGAAATTGCGTCGAAACCACGATTAAATCCATTTGACAGGACCGCCAAAGGGTTGCGCGATGGCACCTCAGCATGTGGGCGCAAGATTGCGGCGGCCAATGCCGGGGATAAGCTGAGCGAATTGATCGTGGATAGTACCGTCGCAACCGAGATCGTCACAGCAAATTGGCGGTAAAACTGCCCAGTGATCCCAGGCACGAGTGCAGCTGGTACAAACACCGCGATGAGCACAAGCGACGTACCGATCACGGCATTCTGTACTTCATCCATGGTTTGAGCAGACGCTTCACGCGGGTTCATACCATTGCGAATGTTCCGCTCGACATTCTCCACTACAACAATGGCGTCATCGACCACGATCCCGATGGCGAGGATCAGACCGAACAAAGTCAGTAAGTTGAGCGAGTAGCCCAGCGCGTACATCACGGCGAACGTGCCGATCAAAGAGACAGGTATCGCAAGAAGTGGAATAATTGCCGTGCGCCAGCTTTGCAGAAAAACGACTATGACAATAATCACTAAGAGCACTGCCTCGAACAGCGTCTGATACACAGCATTCACCGATGCCGCGATGAACTCGGTCGGGTTGTAGACGACCTGGTATTCGAGGCCTGGAGGGAAGTCCTTAGACACCTCCTCCATCACGCCGATAATCTCATCGGCTGAATCTAGCGCGTTCGAGCCCGGCCGCTGGAAGATGCCCAAAGCCACGGCTGGCTTGTTGTTGAGATATGAATTGGTGACATATGAACGTGCGCCGATTTCCACACGTGCCACATCGCGTACACGCACAACCCGACCGTCTTCTGTCGATTTGATTATGACGCGACCAAACTCTCGTGGATCTTCGAGCCGCCCTTGGGTCGTTATCGTCACCTCGAACGCGCTATCGGCACGGTTTGGCGGCGCGCCAAGCGAACCCCCGGAAACCTGCACGTTCTGTTCACGCAACGCAGCGACCACGTCTCCTGCCGTCAGACCCAGCGATCCAAGGCGATCGGGATCAAGCCAAACGCGCGCAGAAAACTCCCGCTCCCCAAAAATGAGCAGATCGCCAACCCCGTCTAGGCGGACAAGCTGGTCGCGCACCCGCGACCGCGCATAGTTGGATACATAAAGCTGATCGAAAGTCGCGTCGGGCGACAACATATGCACGACCATCATCAGGTCAGGCGACGACTTGGTTGTCGTGACGCCCAACGCACGGACTTCTTCCGGCAGACGTGGCTCGGCAACTGAAACGCGGTTTTGCACCAACACTTGAGCCGCATCGAGGTCGGTACCAAGCTCGAACGTAATGGTCAGCGCCATCGATCCATCTGCGGTCGAATACGAAGACATGTAAAGCATGTCTTCGACCCCGTTAATCTCTTGTTCCAATGGGGTCGCAACTGTCTCTGCCACAGTTACGGCGTCGGCACCAGGATAGCTCGCACGCACAACAATCGAAGGAGGGGCAATTTCCGGGTACTGTTCGACCGGTAGCTCGAAATAGGCAAGCAAACCAACGATAGTCGTGACAACCGCGACGACAATGGCAAAGACCGGGCGGGTGACAAAGAAGCGCCCCATATCAGTTTGCCGCGACTGGTGGCAATTCAACCAACTCCGGGCTGACCACTGCCCCGGGTCTAGCGCGCAGCAATCCTTCGATCACGATTACTTCTGAACCATCCAAACCCTCGCGTACCACACGATACCCGTCGATGCGGGGCCCGGGCCGGATGGGCATGGGGGTCACGTTACCGTCTGCATCAACTGTCATCACTAGTCGGCGGTTTTGGTCTGACACGATGGCCGCGTCGGGGATGAGAATACCCTCGTAAGGCAAAGAGCCCGGCACGTTGATCCGACCAAAGAGTCCCGGGGTCAAAATTTCGGACGGATTATCAAGCACGGCGCGCACCCGCATCGTGCCGGTTTCTTCGTCTATTCGGTTTTCCGAAAAATCGAGGTAACCAGAAACGGGCGGCACCCGGCTGTCGGTTACCCGGACCTGGACCTCAAGTCCATTCGCGCCCTCTTGCAAGACCGAACCACGCGCACGGGCATCACGCGAGTAAGCGAGGAAAAACCGTTCATCAATGTCGAAGAAAAAGTAAATCGGGTCCGTCGCAACAATAGACGTCAATTCCGTCTGGTTGGTTGTGACAAGGTTGCCGGGATCAACAAGCGTCCTGTCTATGCGGCCAGACATGGGCGCTCGGATCTCGGAATACTCAAGGTCAAGCTCCGCCAGCTCTAACGCGGCCCGCGCTTGCTCCAAGCCCCCCTGAGCCGCTAGAAATGCTTCGCGCCGCTCATCCACTACGCTTTGCGGGATTGTACCGTTACCGACAAGAGCCTCAGCGCGCTCCAGTTGTTCCCGCGTGAATTCTTCCGTCGCCTCGGCAATGCCGATTTGCGCACGCGCCTGTCGCAACGCTGTACGAAACTGTCTTTGGTCAATCGTGAAAAGCAGTTGGCCTTCTTCGACACGGCTGCCATCGGTGAAGTGGACTTCGTCAAGAAATCCAGACACCCGAGATCGCACCACAACTTCCGCGGACGCACCGAACCGGCCCACAAATTCATCGTCCTCGACGATCTCTTTGACCACTGGGCGTGCAGCTGTAACTGGTGGTGGGCTATTTTGCGCGGACGAAAGAGTTGGCAGCAACAGAAGAACTAGACCAAAAACAATACGCATACGGCACACCTTGAAGTTCCGAGCATCATGCTCTCAGAGTTCAACTATAGATCGTATATGACAGTTTGCCATGTCATGACCGAAGCTTCCCTCGGTTTTAGTTTGTGTTTGCTTAAACAAGCGACGTCACAGATGGTTTTCGTGGCACTCCGATTTACGTTTAAAATCAACCATGCGGGAGGGTTGAGTGACCAGCGGTTCCGAAGAAACGTTTGCAACCGAATCCGCTTCGCGACTGACCCAAGCTGAACAAACCGGTCTGCGTCTGGCTTTGGGCTGCCGCTCGGCAATAACAGGCGCGGCATTCGTCTGGTACATCGCCGCCGCCTTCCTGTTCCCAGAGATTTCGCCGCGTATTGTGACAATCGCCGTACTTCTTGGATTTACGGCTTTGGGTGTTGCACATCTCATAATCATCGGCACACCCTACGACCGGCCATGGATCAAATTTGCAATTTATGGCCTGGATGTCCTCGCGATCTGCGCGGCTTTCGCATTGGTGCCCATCAGCCGGGCCGATGACGTCCCGCAGATCATCGCCTTCAGGGCCTATGGTATCTATTTTCTGTTCCCAGTGTTGGCCATGGCGTGTCTGAGCCTGTCTTGGCGCCTTGTGCTTTGGACAGGTGGCATGATCATTATTGGGTGGTGGGCTGCATTTGCCTGGGTTGCGACGCAAATGGACAGCTTTTTGTCATGGGCCGACATGCCTGCAGCCGCCAGCAGGGTGGATTACGAGGATGTCTTCCTCTCCATCGATTTCATCGGTCGTGGAAACCGCATCGAAGAAACGGGAATGATCTTTTTTGCAACTTTGGCCCTGGCGGCGGCTGTCTACCGGGCGCGCGCCGTATTTTTTGCGCAAGTGGCAGCAGATATGGAGAGACAGCGTGAAAAGTCGCTGCGTGAGCGTGTATCGGGCCTGCTTGGCAAATACGTGCCGGAAGCAGTTGCGGAACGCCTTATCGCAAACGAAGCGCCACTTCGCCCACACCGAAGCCGAGGAACTGCGTTGGTCATGGACGTCGCCGGGTTCACCGCGTTTTCGGCGCACCGCGACCCGGAGGACGTCGTCAAGACGCTGGACCGTCTCCTATCAGATGCAACTCGCGTCGTGTCCGAAAACGGTGGCGTTGTTCTATCCTACCTTGGCGACGGCTTTCTCGCCACTTTCAACGCACCGGTTGAAATCAAAAAT
Organism: uncultured Aestuariivita sp.; assembly: GCA_964402685.1. Lineage (GTDB taxonomy): Bacteria > Pseudomonadota > Alphaproteobacteria > Rhodobacterales > Rhodobacteraceae > Aestuariivita. Next base: position 12,818 of record CAYODE010000002.1, read on the forward strand.
CCCGAAAGTGCAGCCGTTGAAACCGCTCAAAGCCTGATGCATATCGCGAAAGTCCACGGCTTCAGATTTCGGGTTGGCATAGCAACCGGGGATCTCGTGACCGGAGTCATCGGGAACGAGACGCGGCAGTCTTTTACCGTGTATGGCAACACCGTAAATCTGGCGTCTCGACTTGAAAGTATGGGCAAGGATTTCAACGCCTCCATCATGCTCGATGAATCGACCCGACAGGCCATTCCAACGTCAATCAAGTTGAATGATCTGGGTAACTTATCAATTCGTGGTTTTGAGAAACCACTGGCCGTGTACTCGGTGGCGGACAGGTAGAGATCAAAACTTTGAGGGATCTCGCGCAGCGCATTTTCGCTACGAGGCGAAACTCGTCGGACTATTGGTTCCAGTAACTTCGTTCAAAGGGTAATCAAACCAAGCTGCAGTCTTGCGGATCAGCTTGGGCCACGGCAGGTTGGCATGGGGGTTCAACAAGGGGCATAGCATGGGTTGGGAAAACTATTTGGACACACATCAGCGGCGCTTTGTCGATGAGCTCTGCGAATTCATCCGCATTCCGTCCGTTTCAGCCAAACCTGAAAATGCGGGCGACGTTCGGAAAGCTGGCCATTGGGTCGTAGATCGGCTCACAGCGGCGGGCATAGAGAATGCCCAAATGTTCGACACCGCCGGGCATCCGGTTGTTTGCGCGGACTGGCTTCACGCAGGCGCAGACAAACCCACGATCCTGATCTATGGCCATTTCGACGTGCAGCCAGCGGAACCCTTTGATCTATGGTCTTCGCCACCGTTCGAGCCGACAATCCGGGGCGAGCGGATCTATGGGCGTGGTGCGACAGATGACAAGGGCGCGATGATGATCCCGATCCTTGCTGCGGAAGCGCTGCTCGCCGAAACGGGGCAGTTGCCAATAAACGTAAGGTTCTTCTTTGAAGGGCAGGAGGAGATTGGATCCCCAGATCTGCCGCCGTTCATCGAAGCCAATCTCGACCGGTTGCAAGCCGATATGATCTTTTCGGCCGATGGCAGCCAGTGGGACCCTGAAACGCCACAGATGGTTCTGGGTTTGAAGGGCCTCACTTCTCTCGAAATCACGGTGACGGGTGCCAAATCCGACCTGCATTCCGGTATGCATGGCGGCGGCGTTGCCAATCCGGGACTAGCACTTGCGCATTTGCTGGCGAGCATGAAGTCACCTGACGGTTACATCACGATTGACGGGTTCTATGATGACGTTGTTGACCTGACTGCCGAAGACCGGGAAGCCATCGCGCGTGTTCCTTGGGACGAAACGGCTTATCTTGCCCAAACCGGCGCGCCTGCTACGCATGGCGAACCAGGATTCACCACCCGTGAAAACCTGTGGGCGCGCCCAACATTCGAAGTGAATGGATTGACAAGTGGATGGCAGGGTGCAGGTACCAAAACAGTGTTACCATCCGTTGCTTCGGCCAAGATCACATGTCGGCTGGTGGCGAACCAAAACCCCGAAAAGGTTTTTGATCTGATCGCGGCTCATGTCGACGCACATTGTCCGCCGGGCGTGACCGCAGAGGTCTCAAGGAACCCCGGACGCGCCGATCCCTTCCTGGTTCCGACAGGCCACAATGCGACCGCAATAGCCGGTCAGGTGTTGGAAGAAGTCTATGGCAAAGCGCCTCACAAAACCCGGGTCGGCGGCTCTATTCCCGTCATGTCGACGCTTCTTGATCAACTGGGTCTTCATGCGGTGATGTTTGCTTTTGGACACGAAGACGAGAACCAACATGCCCCTGACGAGTTCTTTCGTCTTCCGACCTTTAGATTGGGACAAACTGCGTATGCGCGACTGATGGAACGGCTCGCGGGTTAAGCCTGACCCTAACCAAAAATTACCCTTTTTGTTTCAGACTGTTGCCCAGTTCTGGTCACGGAGGAATGCCTTAATCCCGGGTAGAGGAGGACTGGTTTCCATGACGTTACTGACTGCAAGACAGCTTCTGACCAGAAAGAGCTTCGACCGGAGCAACCGCTGGCTACCTTGGTTGCCATCCGGCGTGTATTCGTGGTCTCGCGCCAGCCAAAGATAGAGCCGGATTGCCCTGACAGTCCGGCCTGCACATCGTGTATCTGGATGATCGGCCCTGGCTTAGGCGGCGGTTGTTGGCTGATGCTTGCTCAATACGCCGGACGCGAAGAAAACTCCGACAGCGACCAGCATGACGCCGAGGACTTTCAAAGGTGTGACCGTTTCCCCCAGAAACGCGACCCCGCCTAACAAAGCCAGTATGGGCGTCAGCGCACCAAACGCCGCCGTCTCAGCCGCGCCCAAAATACGAACAGCGTAACCGAACAAGAACATTGCAAGGATACCGATCACGAAAGCCTGCAGGACCGTCATGACTACGATATCAGTCAAACTGGCTGTTTCGAACCGCACGTTTCCCGTGGCAAACAAGATTGGCGTACCGATCAAGGCCCCCCAAAAGAGCCCAATAACCAGCCCATGCATCGCGCTTAACCCGCTTTGACGAAAGATCACGGAATAAATCGCCCAGAACCCAGATCCCACCAGAAATAGCAGGTGCCCTGTGGTGGCTCCGCTATCTGAACCGGCGAGTATCTCCCACAGGCTGACGATCAATGCGCCGCTCAAAATCATCGCAAGCCCGATGCGACGCCGCGGTCCGGGCACTTCCCCCGCCAACGCGTAGGCGGCCAAAGCCGTCCAAAACGGCAACATTCCCGGCGCAAGCGCACCCGCATCTGAAGCAGGCGCGTAAGCCAACCCAGTGGACACTACGAAAGGGAAGACCGCGCTTGCCCCTATCATCAGGATGCCTGCGCGCAGCCATGATAATCGCGGAGGCAACACGCCCAATCGCCACATAATCGGCGCCATGACGATAGCACCCGGGATCAAGCGCAGTACCAATAACTCTTCAACAGTGAAACTGCCTTGCACGGCGAAGCGGGTCGTGAGTATGAAAACAGCCCAGATCGTAACTGTTGCAATCGCAGCGGCGAGTCCAACGGCACGTGTGTGTGATAGAGCCATGGATCGACCTTTTTGCTGGTTGCGGCAGGTTGCTTTGCGACTTAACCCGGTGTGTTCCGCCGCGCTAGGTGAAACGTACCAGGCGTCCTCAAAGTCAATATGACCTCAACCTGCCCAGTCGTTTTGACGCAGCACGGACCGAAAGCGTAACAAAGCCTCTTCTAGCGCAACCTCACTGAGCGGGCCGCCGAGGCAAACACGCAGACGTTCTTCGGGGTTTCCATTCACCGTAAACACATCGCTGGGCATCACACCCAACGGTCCGCCCGCCGCCCGGGACAGGATTTCCGCCCGGGACACCCCGTCAGGTGCCTTGAGCCAGATATTGAACGCTTCATCTTGCGCTGCGTAGTCGAAGGCATCAAAGACACGCGCTGCGATATCTTGGCGCCGTTTTGCTGAACGTCTGACATCGGCCAGAATTGCTTCGGCTGTTCCCTCTTCGATCCACGTGCTCAACAGCGCGAGGTTAAGCGGAGACGTCATGACACTGATCGTCCGAATAGCCTGCACAAATTGTGAAAGCTTCTCACGATTTGGGGGCGACGCGTAAGCAAGACGAAGGCCCGCCCCAAATGCTTTCGAAATGCCCAGAATGTGCCAGGCCAAATCCGGGACAAGTTCGGAAATAGGCCGCGGCGCGTCAGTCACGATAAGCCCGTACGCATCATCCTCAATCAGCTGCATGGTATTGCTCCGCAGGACCTCTGCGATCTCGCGCCTTCGGTCAGCGGGCATAGTATGTGTCGATGGGTTGCGCAGCGTAGGGTTGAGATACAAAACCGCGCCCGGATGCGCATTGGCAGCTTGCTCCAAAGCGACTGGTGTGATGCCCTTTTCGTCTTCCTCCAATGGCACAAGCTCTAGGGAAAGCTGCGATGCAATTGCGCGTATTCCTGGATAGGTCACTGGCTCGCACAGCACGACCGTTTGCGACGATCGGACAACCATCAGTGCCGCGTGGATCGCAGAATGCGCCCCGGGCGTGATCGTCAGGGTGTCAGCAGACGATTGATATCCCTTTGAATGCAACCAATCCAAAGACATCTCCCTATCTTTGGTGCTTCCAGTTGCAGATTGATAGCGGAGAAGGGCCACAATGTTTGATGCAACATGGTCCAATCCGCGCTGCATACGTTCAATGAGGGCTGGATTTTCGATTTCTGGCGGCATGTTCATACGCGGATCTTCTTCAAGCGTGCGGCGCGGATCCGGACCCTGTCTGTCAGGTTTGCTTTCACTGACAAAAGTGCCCCTACCAACATGACTCTCTACGTAACCACGCCTTGCCGCCTCGGTATATGCACGCGAAATCAGGGATATATCAGCATCAATAGCCTTCGCCACCTTGCGTTGCGGCGGCAAACGATCACCAGGTTTTAAACGACCGGACGCGATGTCCTCACCGATTGCGAGGGCCAACTCGATGTATTTTGGCCGACCTGTGTCACGAATCGCTGGCAGCCATTCAATGGGTTTCATCGCATCCTCGCCCTGTCTTCTACTGCTCGTATTGATCCATGAAATTAGGCGTTTAGCGTGCCAATTGCAAGCATTACAATTTTTTATTTGACTTCAAATTGAATGCATACAATAAGTACATTGCCTGAGGGCAAAACCACGGATCCGCTAATCAAAGGATCCAATCCAATTAGAAAGCGGACACGATCCGATGAACCCGCGGCCCGCGAGGCCGCCAACAGAGAGGTCTTGCCGGACGACACAATGTCTTTGTGCCGCTGCGACTAAGGAAAGGAAAAAACGATGACAAAACCACACACCCACCACCATCACACCGGATGCACCCATACAGACGAGGATGTTGATCTTGGCCGCCGCAATGTGCTGGCCGGTGTTGCCGCTGCGGGCGCAGCCGGCGCCGCTTCTGTCGCGGGCTCGCAAGTGCACGCTGCAACAGACGAAGCGAAAGCCGCGTACGCTGACCCGGAGAACCCGGCGCTACCAGATATGGACATGGACATCGACCCAGAGCGCACCGCACTTGTGGTCGTCGATCCTCAAGTCGATTTCCTTGACCCCGATGGCGTCGCATGGGGCGTTGTTGGAGAAAGCGTCAGCGAACAAGGCGTCGTAGACAATCTGGAGCGCCTGTTTATTGCCGCAAAAGGCGCCGATATGCCTGTCGTGGTATCCCCACACTACTACTACCCCCAGGACCACAAGTGGAAGTTCGAAGGAACACTTGAACGGGTCATGCATGGTATCAAAATGTTCGATCGCAAGGATCCGCTGGACTTGGAGGACTTTGAAGGCTCCGGAGCCGACTGGATGCCGCAATACAAAAAATATATCAACGACGGCAAAACCATCGTTTGCTCACCTCACAAGGTGTACGGCCCTGAGCAGAATGATTTGGTACTCCAGCTTCGTAAGATCGGTATCGACAAGGTGATCCTTGCAGGCATGTCGGCCAACCTCTGTGTCGAAAGCCATATGCGCGAGCTGCTGGAGACCGGATTTGAAGTCGCCGTCGTACGTGATGCGACCGCAGGCGCGAAGGTTCCGGAAGGTGACGGATACCTCGCCGCCCTGATCAACTTCCGCATGATCGCCAACGCTGTCTGGTGGACGGACGAAGCCGTTGAGCGCATCGGCAATTCCGCATGAGCGCTGCCATGAAATATCACCGCTACACCTTGTTTGAGGGGATTTTTACAATGAGAACTTCACTGTTTTTGCGGGCTCTCGCCATGTCAGCCGCCATTTCGACCAGTGCGTTTGCCGCAGACGAATACAATGTCGGGAACGGTCTGACACTGAACGGCAACCCGCTGGGCATGCACGGTGTCGATCCCGTTTCGATGTTCCAACAGAGTGCGCCAGCGACCGGGGACGCCGTCTTTACGTCTACGTATGACGGCGTCGATTACTATTTCTCGTCTGCCGCCGCGCAAGCAAACTTCGACGCGGCGCCCGAGAAGTACCTTCCCCAATTTGGCGGGTTCTGCGCTTTCGGAGTCTTCGTCGGTAAGAAGCTTGATGGCGACGTGCGCTATGCGGATATCGTCGAGGGGAAGCTCTATCTTTTCGTCAACGCCACAATCCTGGAGAAATACCGCGAAGATCCCCAAGCGGTTATCGCGGGCGCCAACGCCAAATGGCCCGAGCTTGAGAACGCGCGCGTTTCAGCCCTTTGATTTTGCTTGAAAACCTGTGTCGGCGCGTTCCTTGAACCGCGTCGCCACACGGCTACGAGCGTATCAGATCCGGCCCGACGACAGATTTCACAAACTCAAACAGAGAAATTCGATGTCAGATACAGACACTAGAAACACAAAGCTCTCGCTCCGCCGTGGCGTGCAAAGGCGCTGCCCGCGTTGTGGGAAGGGCCACGTCTTCAAAGGTTACCTAACGGTCGCAGATAGTTGCGATGTGTGCGGGTTGGACTTTACGCCACAACGTGCCGACGACGGACCTGCGTACCTTACGATTTTATTCGTGGGCCATTTGCTGGTTCCTGGACTACACCTTGCCTACGCCTTCGGTGAGCCCCATCCGGCGATGGTCGCTGGTTTTCTTTCAGCCCTCGCGATCTCTCTCAGCCTGTTTCTGTTGCCTCGCATCAAAGGCGCACTCATCAACTACCAATGGGCCAAACAGCTTCATGGATTTTAGAGTCATGGGCGTCGGCGCGTGCAAGCGCACCCGGCTGATGAAAGGGCGGTGTTTTTCAATTAGAACCTGCCCCTGGCCCAGATCGCCTCTCGCGCAATTTTCAGCAGACACCGCCGCGCAACAGTGAAATCACCCGAGACTTGTCCGGTTGGCACCATTTCTTTTATCCAATCGAAAGGGAGCAAGACGAAAAGGGTCAAACCGCATGAAACGTATCTATGATTTCAGTCGCAGCCCCGCGCAGCGGAACTATACCGTCGCGGATTTACGGGCACTGAAAGGGTCCGGTCGCACGCTTTCTATGGCAAACCCGGCAAACAACGATGAGCTCCGCGCCTGTGTCGAAGCCGGCATTGATTTGTTTGTTGTCGGCGCCGATCAAATGAAAGATGTCCGCGAAATTGCGCCAACCCATTTCACAGGTGCAGGCTCCAGCTGGGCTCAATTCGGATCAGATGACGAAATTGTCGCGCACGCCTACGAAACGATGAGGGCTGGTGCGGACATGTATTACACGCTGCGGTCCTTTGATGTGATGGAGCGTATGGCCAAAGACGGTATTCCCGTGCAAAGCCATATCGGCCTGATCCCGACTTTCAGCCATCATTGCGGCGGATTGCGCGGATGGGGTCGGACCGCAGATGAAGCGATGCAGATCTACACGACGCTCAAGCGCATGGAGGATGTTGGCGTCTTTGCCGTTGAGGCGGAATGCATCGCAGAAGAAGTACTTGCGGCCGTGAATACAAAAACTTCTGTCGTGACCTTCTCCCTTGGTTCTGGGAATGCAGGTGACGCGATATTCTCTTTCGTGGCCGATATCTGCGGCGAAGCCAGCGAGGAAGAGAAGCCGCCGAAACACGCCTATGCGTTTGGCGATGTTGGCAGGTTACACAGGCAAATACATCAAGAACGCGTGGCCGCGCTTGGAACGTTTCACAAGGAAGTCTCTTCCAGAAAGTTTCCGTACCCGGAAACCAACATTGGCATGCAGAAGGGCGAACACGAACGGTTCTTGGAGGCGTTGGACAAATGGACACCCACGCATCATTGAACTGCAGCCTGGTGTTTTCCAAAGAACGGTCATGAGCTAACCTGCCTTACGGCGAACGGGAGGACCGGATGGACATAAGACCACTCACCGGCGGATTGGGTGCCGAAATTTTCGGAGCCGATGTCAAAGACTCTGTGCAATTCACGGAAATCTATGCGGCATTTGCTAAGCATTCCGTCATCGTTCTGAGGGATCAAAGCGCGAGGCCGGAAGATCACCTCGAATTCGCCCGCCGCTTTGGCCCGATCAATGTGAACCGTTTCTTCAAGCCTGTCGACGGGCATCCAGAAATAGCGACCGTTCTGAAGGAAAAGGATCAGAAAGAGGCCGTAGGCGAAGGCTGGCATACCGATCACTCATATGATGAGATCCCTGCCATGGGGTCGATCCTTCATGCTATTGAAATGCCACCCTATGGCGGAGATACGTTGTTTGTGTCGATGGCCGCAGCCTATGAAGCTTTGTCAGACCCCATGCGCCAATTTCTTGACGGATTAATCGCGGTGCATTCGTCTCGACACGTGTTTGGCGCGGAAACGAAAGACAGCGAAGCTGCAAAGAGCGGGAGACTGGGAAATACAGAGGCAGCTACGCAGGATGCCCGCCACCCGATGGTCATCACACATCCGCTAAGCGGTCGGCGTGGATTATTTGTGAACCCCGTTTTCACAACACACATCGAAGGCCTCGGCGCCGCAGAGTCCGCGGCTATCTTGTCGATGCTTTACGAACACTGCCAGCAACCAGAATTCCAGTGTCGTGTGCGCTGGAAAGAGGGTGACATTACCATGTGGGACAATAGAGCGACATGGCACAAAGCGATCAATGATTACCATGGTTTTCGCCGTCTGATGCACCGGGTTACGGTCGAAGGCGTCAGCCTATCCAATTGAGCTCCAGCGATGGGTCCGAAAGATCCTGCGCACTGTAGGACTTTCGTTCATAATGAAGCATCTTGGACGGTTGTAGACCTGAAGGGCCAAATCCACTGCCGATAAAGTGTCTGACTTGGTCAGGCGCGGCCCACACCACCGCATGAATAGCACTTTGTCATTTTGTTGCCAAAACAAGCAGAGCACCGGTCATACTGTGGGTTTCCGCGAATGTCCCGCTTTCTCATCACCTGCCCCGTTCCGCCGCAAAATTGGCAAGGAACTCGTCCGGTGCCCCTGCACCGAGCGCATTGCCGCAAGACCGGAACTTGCGAATTCCTTTTTTGGCGCGTGCTATACATCAAATGCCTGCTCTATTTCCTGAGCCATGGGTAAACCCCATTTTGGGCATCAATTGGGCGTGTATCGGGCCCTTTGCGACAACCCAAAGCCTCATCAAACTTAAGAAACCGCGAACAAGCGCGTTTTTTTGTTGGTTGCGACGCAACTGGAGATCACTCCATTTGGCGAGGACTAGGTCTATAAGAACGCCAGTTTTCTCTCGACCGCACGGTCGTTCGAAGATCGATCACTTGCACCGCGCGACGCGATTGGCTTTGGCAAACAGCTCCGACCATCTCAGTATCGAAAAAATGACCGCCGGTGAGCGCGTTTCAGTGTACTAATAGCATCACAAATGGTGCGCGCAGGTCGGAACAGATTGGAAACAGTGTGTTTGCAAGGATTGTCTTGACCATTCGTGACGCGGTTCGGCATGGGTAAAAGCAGCGCAATAAGGGGTTTTGTTATGTTTAGAGTTAAATGCGCAAGTGCGTTGTCGGTTCTTTTAACGTTGTGTACTGGCGGTTCAGCATTTGCTGATGACCTTCCCGTTGGCGCGCGTGCGCCGAGCGCGGGTCAGGTCGCGTCCTTCTATGCGGGCAAAACAGATATCTGGGACGCGAACTGTGGAGGCGGCATCTACTATTCATCAAATGGTAACGCGAGCGCGTGGTGTGGGGAAAACCCAGACAACGTCGGCGCCGGTCCCTGGACGGTGAAAAGTGATGGGCGACTATGCACAGAGCTGAATTGGTTTTGGCCCAACCCCGCCGGAGGCGCGGGATCAAGCTCTGGTGGAACAAGCTGTATATTGCACGTATCTGACCCTCTGGGCGGACTCTGGCGCAGCTGGGACGGAAAAGAATGGTGGCGGATGAAGCCCAGCACATCAGGCCTCAAGCCCGGTTATGTGTTTCGCGGCGAAGTAGACCGGACGCGCGGACGCTTAGGCTTGTAAGCGACCTCCCTTACTGTTCGCTCTCTCTCACCATGGATTAGCACCAAAAGGCTACCTGTTCGGGTGGCCTTTTCTCGTTTTGGTCGTATTCAAATTTTCATTGGGAAACAGTTCTCCGCAGATAGGCGGCGAATACATCAGATCGTCGCGATGAACTTACAGAGCGGGAGTCCTGTAACGACGAATCGACGGAACACCTGCCTCATTGCCGCCACCTTTGTTCGAGCGATTGTTGTTGACGGGAAAACAAACCACGGAAAACCCCAATATTGACGGCATTGTGAGGGAGAATCTTGCGTTCTTTGCGGTTAGCGCTGGAACCAAGGCAGAATTTCGGCAAATGTTTGGCACAACAGACATGCAGTGTTCGGTGCGGCCTGGGGCAAATTTGTAGCCCGCACCGAATGTAGGGTGGGGGCCTTACACCAGCGGTTGATTGCCAAATTGACCGTTTAGATTTGGAAACGGACGCTCTTGGATCTGTGTCAGCCAAATTCATCGTCGAATAGACGATGCGTCATGCAGCATGAGGCGCCTTTCGGGCGGCTTTTGCCATGGCGTTAAGGCGTTTCGAATTCCATGTGGACCGTCTTCCAACAGGGCGAGAGACGGTTAAGGTGTTTGCCGATCCTCGCAAGCAGCGCGGCAAACGTCTCCTTCGTAACATCAGGCTGTGCGTTGCTTTGCTTTTTGCGTGGCTCGCTGCCTTTATTGTCAGTGTTAATCCAGTCAACCAAGCGCCGGGAACTCCGCCCGTTAAAACCGCTGCGACGTATGCCGAAAAACGGGTCTTGATTTCAGGTGGCGCTCCGGAAGGCGGTGCTCTCGCGCTTGAGGATGCAAACACCTGCGCATCAGACACACCACCAGCTTTTGCAGCGATGGCAGAAACATCGGTTCCACAACGGGTGTTCGCCCACGTGCCCATTTCACTGGACTGGGCACATCTCTCGGTCCGTCGCAGCTGTGGTGCGATAGACGTGCTGGTACCTGACTGGATTACTATCGCCGAGACAACAGACGGAGTTCGCGTCGATGTTGCCAGCGCCGACACTCGTTCCCCGTTGCGGGGAGAAGTCTTAAAAAGCGGTCGGTCCGTCGAACTGATGCCGCGTGTGCAATTCAAACTGTTGCCCATCACGTCCAAGTTGGACGCAAAAATCAACGACCCGAGGAACATTGCGACCTTGGAGTCTGACCTCACCGCTGCTTTGACATTGATCGAAGCAGAGGGGGCTTGTTTGGATCTGAGCCAACTTCCAGAAAAATCCGTAGATTTCGCTCAGACCCTTGTCGGTACTGTTCAGAAACTGCTTACACAAAACGAACTGCAATCCTGCGTCATCCTCGGCTGGGATGACGAAGCATGGTTGCAGCAGCAAGCGACAGGTTTCTTCGACCACGTCATTTTGAAGGCGTTCTACGAACCGTGGGTCGGATCAGCCCCAAGACCGCTTTCTGAGGACACCTGGTTCGCAGATCTGATCACGCAGGCCCGCACCAAAGTGGACCCATCCAAATTGGTCATAGCGCTGGGCAATTTCGCTGCGAATTGGGAGGCAGGTGTGCCGCTGCCCACAAGGCTTCCATACGCTGAAGGCATGGCGCTTGTTGCCGAAACCGGCGCAGCGCTGAATTTCAGCCCCGAAACCTCTGGCAGTTTCGCGACGTTTGCATCGGACAATGGGGCACGCCAAACTCTATGGATGCTGGATGCCGCATCCGCATACAATCAATTGAAAGAACTGGAAGCTCAAAACGTCCGCAATCTCGCTGTGTGGTCTTTGGGCCTTGAAGATCCCGGGATCTGGCCAGTGTTGAAATCGCGCCGGGATTTCGCGGTTCTGAACTCATCGCAGCTCAGGACGGTCTCCTTATCAGATTATGTTCGCTACACGGGTGCTGGTGCCGCACTTCGGATTCGGAATGCGCCTGAGCTTGGGATACGCGAATTCGAAATTGACTCCGAAAACGGGAAGATCATCGCCCAAACCTTCGTCAGCTATCCGCGCCCATACACGATCCAAAGATATGGTGAGACCAAACCGAATGAGTTGATCCTGACTTTTGATGATGGACCGCACGCGGACTATACCCGCCGGATCCTGGACACTCTGAAAGAAACAGAAACACCAGCTGCCTTCTTTGTGCTGGGTCGGAGTGTGATGTCCGAACCGGAGCTGCTCGAAAGAATATACAACGAAGGGCACGAAATTGGGGCGCACACCTTCTCGCACCCCCGCATGGATCAGATCTCAGATGCGCGCACGACGCTAGAGCACGATCTGACCGATCGCATTATCGCAAGCGCCGTTGGACGGAGCACTGTTCTCTATCGCGAACCTTTCCTGCGCAGCGGCGGCCCCATCAGTGCCGACAGGGTCCCGCCGTTAGAAGTTGTGCAAGCAAACGGTTCGATGATTTTTGGAATGGATGTCGTCCCAAAAGACTGGACCGGACTGACCAGCGATGAAATCGCGGCCTACGTTATCAGCGAAGTCGTCAGCGGGAACGGCAATGTCATATTGCTGCACGATGGGGGCGAAGACCGCGAAGCGTCGGTTGAGGCACTGCCAGTTATTATTTCTGAACTCAAGCGGCTGGGCTACGAATTCACCACAGTTGCGGATGCCATTGGAATGACACGGGACGAGCTGATGCCACCCGCTGACGGGTTCCTTCCTGCCTTCGACAAGGTGTCGTTCACCTTTGCGTCCGGCACAGTGAACGTCATGCTGGCTACATTCTGGATCGTTTTGAGCATCGGGCTTGCCCGTGCGTCCGTTATGTTCCTGCTTGCCTTGTCGCGCCGTCGGCACAAAGTGCTGCCGTCCCGTCCAGAACCAAAAGTTGCGGTCATTATCCCGGCTTTTGAAGAGCAAGACACGATAGCCAACTGCATCGAAAGTGTCTTGGCCAGCCGTTACCGGAACTTGGAAATTGTGGTCGTCAACGACGGCTCCATGGACAACACGCTGAACGAGATATTGAAGTTCAAGCATAAGCCAAACGTGCGCGTGATTATTCAACCTAATCAGGGCAAATGGGCCGCCCTGAATCGCGCTTTGATCGGCACTGACGCAGACATAGCCGTGTGCATCGACGCCGACACGCAAATGGAAGCCGATGCAGTTGAACAGCTTGTTCAGCATTTTGCAGATCCCAAAATCGGGGCTGTCGCGGGCAAAGTGACGGTTGGCAACAAAACCAACCTGCTCACGCGTCTGCAAGCGCTGGAATATGTGGTCGCTCAGAACTTCGAGCGGCTGGCCTTTGACTCGATCAACGGCATTCTGGTTGTGCCTGGCGCGCTGGGCGCCTGGCGCGTTTCGGCACTGAAAAAGGCTGGACTCTTTTGTGACGACACGCTGACCGAAGACTCGGATTTAACGATGGCGATCAATCGTGCGGGTTACAGGATCGTCTATGAAGAACGTGCGGTGGCCCAGACCGAAGCACCGGAGGGACTACGTGGGCTAATGACGCAACGCCTCCGCTGGTCACTGGGCATGGTTCAGGCCGCATGGAAGCACAAGGTCGCCATTCGCGAAGGTCGCGCTATTGGGCTTGTTTCGATCCCGGACATGTTCATTTTTGGCTACCTCTTCCCTCTTCTCGCGCCAATTGCCGATTTGTTGGTTTTGCTCTTGGCGTACAACTATCTAAGCGGCAGTTGGGCCGGGGATGTGGGCGCACAGTCGCATATGATTCCACCCAATCTGATTTGGGCGTATCTGGCGCTGCCCATGGTTGAGTTTGCCGTTGCTGCGTTTGCGGTATTCAAAGACAAGCAGGCGCCAAAATCGATGCTCCTGCTTTGGCCGGTGCAGCGGTTACTCTATCGGCCTTTGCTTTATCTCTCGGTGTATCGCGCAATCTTGCGCGCCGCGTCCGGTAGCCTGGCAGCATGGGGGCAGTCCAAGCGCAAAGGTCACGATTTCTTGTTGTTGGAGAAAACCGTATGAAGCGTCGGTCATTCTTGCTGGGTGGGGCATCCCTTCTGTGTGTGCGGCCAACATTTGTCAGCGCTCAGGTGCCATTCTTTAGCACGCGGGTGACATGCGTCGTTGTCACCGATGTAACAGCTGATTGTTCGATCCCGCATGTGGTCGCGCTTTTTGATGCGTTGGTCGACAAGGGAGTACCGTTCACATGCGTGGTCGATCCGCACGCAGTGGATGGCAAACCGCTACCGTCACAGCATCCGCTCGCGCAGCTCCTGACCGCCTACGCCTATTTGGGAGAACGCATCGAAGTCGCGGCCTACGCCCGGGACTTGCCCCAGCAAAAAGAATATTTCCAGAGCCGGAGCGTGCGAGACGCGAACCAAGCGTTGCGTGACGTCATTACTGGTTATCGGAACGGAGATGTTCGGCAGACACTTCTTCGTACGGTCGCGCATGAAGAAGCCATATCTCCAGAAGAACCAACGGGCGTCAGGTCTGCTGGCGTTTCCACGGTCATATCCGTTCCGAAAGCGGATACGCCGGTCAGATCCGAGCGTTGGAGTAATGGGGTGGTACGTTTGTTCGGTGGATCTCGTATCAACCTCGCCACTTATTCCAAGGCGGACATCGCCGCACCGTCAGCTGTCACGCAATCGATTTACTACCTGTCGGTGAAAGACGCAGCGTCGCTTGCACCCGAACAAGTTGCCGAGGCATGCGAAGCCTTTTCAAACGATCTGCTCCAGTCCGAACTGTCAGGACAAAACTCCCTTCAGCGCGTGTCCGATGTTCTCCTCCGAGATGATTTTGCATTTTCCCGTTTTCTGTCGGTTCACTTGGTTCGCCCCGATCAGGATGACGTCGGCGCACAAAGGCTGATCACTCAGTTCCAAACCGACTTGGCCGAAGTAGGCATCCAATCGACAATCGGAGACTTGCCTGACCTTGTTGGCGATGGATCACCGCAAGCCTATTGGCTGCCGATTTCAGAGGCCAACCGCGACCTGCAGGATCCTGAACCTGAGCAGGTTCTTGCAACGGTTATAGAGGACATGAGCATTGGGTATTTGCCACGTTCAGATCAACGCTCGGACGCGTTGCCCGCTGGGAGCCCGCTGCGGTTTGTCGACCTGAACAGCGACGCGCCTGGGGTGAATGCAGATGGCGCGCTCTGTCTTCCTTGTTTGGACGTTGTAAATGCTGACATTGCTTCAGAGGTTCATCGGTATCTTCGGCACACAAACGACGTGGTGCTGTCGGTACACGCTGAAGCTCTCAAAAAACCGTTTGTGCGACATGCCCTCAAATCAGATTTGCTGTCGCTGGCCAGTAACGGGGTCACCAAGATTGTACCCGTCGTTGAACTGGGACGTTTCATAGCGCCGCGCAGCGCGGAGTTGTCGCGCCATCGGAAAACGACCGCATTGGCGCCATATGTAAACGCGAAGCCACAGGAAAAGACCGACAAAGATCGGATGCTCTTGCTCGAGGACGCGAGGATCGCCTGGTCGTATTTCGAAAACTACACGATTGACGCCACCGGACTGTGCCCAGCGACTGTGAATTTTTCCGCGACAGATGGCCGAAAACACCCCACGGTGACCATGTGGGACGTCGGCAGCCACGTAAACGCGTTGGTTGCAGCATCGCAATTGGGTCTTGTCTCCCAAGATAAATTTGACCGGAACATCTCGCAAATTCTTCGGCAAGTGCGCGGACGCGAAACGCAAGATCGCCTGCTGCCGCAAGGCTGGCTGCGCGTTGATCGCCAAAAATGGGGCAACCGGGATTTTGATGGGAGTGATGCAGGCCGCCTGCTCGCATCCTTGGAGAACCTGCGCCGGTTTGCGGGCCTCGACGATCAACTTGAGGCCCTCGTCGGCTCATGGGACTTGGATAAGATTATCATCGATGGAGAGGTAAACTCTGTCATCGATGGAAATCTCGTATCCGCATATCGCTCTCATAGCGCGCACTATTCGGCTCGCGCATTCCGCGCGTGGGGTTTGGACGTCAGATCACCCTATGAGGTAACCGAAGGCTTGTCTCGCTATGATGCGCAAATGGCGGTTATTGAAGCTGCGTCTTGGATCGGTCCCATCGGTGCGGAACCTTTGCTTTTGGAAGCAATGGAACTGGGGATGTCCGAGCAAAGCAGCTACCTGGCGGAAGTGCTTTTTGCCGCGCAGTTCGAAGAGTTTCAGGAAACCGGTAGGGTCATTGCCGTTTCCGAGGGCCCAATCGACGTTGAACCTTGGTTTACTTATCAAGGGTTGCAGCTGGATGCAGCAAACCGGACCTGGGCCTTGGACACGGTTGGGCATGATGAACAGTATATGACGCCCGCGTTCTGGGATAAGCATCTTGTCGTCAGTACTAAAGCGGCGTTTCTGTGGAACGCATACAAGCCCGTCGAGCATTCTCAGCGGGTGTTGGAGGAAGTCAGGCAGAAGACGCGCACCAATGTTGGCTTCGCATCAAGCACCTTTGATCATGATGGACGCGTGACGGCCACCTATACCGACATCAACACGAACGCGGTGATCCTGCAGTCGATCGCCCACATGTTGGCTGGAACTTAGCGCGACATCTATCCAGCAGTTGTGCTGAATTCCACTGAGCACACTCCGGTGATGTCAGTCTCATACGCCAAAAATACATAGCGTTAGCAGACATACTTATTGCACGAGCATCATTAATTCACTAATCCATGAATTATGGAAATAATGATTCCCAATCGCCTCTCGATCTTGGGCCATCCGCAACGGCTGGCTCTTTTCAGGCTACTGATGCGGCGCTACCCAGATCGGGTTCCTGCGACTGAACTTGCGCAGGCATTGGGACTAAAGCCCAACACTCTATCAACCTATGTGAGTGCGCTTTTGCGTGCCGGGCTCATCACCCAAGAACGCGTGGGAACCTCATTGAGGTATGCAATCGACATTGAAGCCGCGCGTGAAACCTTTGAATTCGTACTGGGCGACTGCTGCCGCTGGCGCCCGGACATCTGCTACCCTTTCATCGACACTGCCTTCTCTGGAGATCGTCCCATGACAGACCGGAAGTATAACGTCCTGTTCATCTGTAGCGGAAATTCCGCCCGCTCCATTTTCGCCGAATCCATTCTACGGACAGAGGGTGGCGACAAATTCGCCGCTTACTCTGCGGGTACAAAACCTAGCTCGCAACTCAACCCATTTGCGCTGGAAGTTCTTAAACAGAAGGGCCACGACGTAACGCTCCTGGAATCAAAGAACATTTCCACTTTCCAGGAAGACGATGCACCGGAATTTGATTTCGTTTTCACAGTCTGCGATCAGGCCGCAAACGAAGAATGCCCTGCTTGGACGGGACAGCCGGTCAGCGCTCATTGGGGCATGCCGGATCCAGTAAAAGCGCAAGGATCGGATGCGGAAAAGAGCTTAGCTTTTCAACATGCCTACGGCGCACTTTTGAACCGCATCAAGGCATTCACCGCGTTGCCAATTGACTCTCTTGACCGCATCGCACTTCAGAAAGCGGTGGACGACCTTGCGCGCGCCGACGAAGGAGCTTCTGCATGACAGTTTACGCCGTAAACGGCCTTGGACGGATTGGAAAGCTGATCCTTAGACCGCTGCTTGAACGCGGGGCCAAGATCGCGTGGATCAATGACGCAGTCGGCGATCCGCAGATGCACGCCCATCTGTTTGAATTCGATACGGTACATGGTCGCTGGGATGCTGAGTTCTCCCACGACTCCGAAAGTGTGACCATCAACGGTACCCGCCTACCTTTCATTGGGACGCGCGACATCACGGATCTGCCTTTGGATGATGTGGATGTCGTCATAGACTGTACCGGTGTGTTCAAGACCGAGGCCAAGCTTGCCCCATTCTTTGACGCCGGTGTGAAAAAGGTCGTTGTATCTGCCCCAGTGAAGGACGGTGATGCGGCCAATATTGTCATTGGTGTCAATGACGATACCTATGATCCTGAACGGCATCGGATCATCTCAGCGGCAAGTTGCACTACGAATTGCCTGGCGCCGGTCGTTAAGGTTCTTCACGAAAGCATCGGCATAAAACACGGGTCGATCACGACCATCCATGATGTCACCAATACGCAGACCATTGTTGACCGACCTGCAAAGGATCTGCGCCGCGCGCGGTCAGCTTTGAATTCGCTGATCCCTACCACAACTGGCAGTGCAACTGCGATTACTCTCATTTACCCAGAGCTTAAAGGCCGTTTGAATGGCCATGCGGTGCGTGTTCCCTTGTTGAATGCGTCGCTCACGGATTGCGTTTTTGAGGTAGAACGCGCAACGACCGAAGATGAAGTGAATGCGCTGTTCAAAGCCGCGGCTGATGGTCCGCTTCATGGCATATTGGGATATGAAGAACGCCCACTCGTCTCCACGGATTACACCAACGATGAGCGCTCCAGCATTGTAGACGCGCTATCGACCATGGTGGTCAATGGCACACAGGTAAAAGTCTATGCCTGGTACGACAATGAAATGGGATATGCCCATCGTCTGGTGGATGTGGCTCTGATGGTTGGAGCAACAGTGTGACAGACAGCACGCCGCGCGCAGAGGGTTTGTCGGCCTATATTGCCGTGACCGCCGCCTATTGGGCGTTTATGCTCACAGATGGCGCGCTGCGCATGCTGGTGCTTTTGCACTTTCATACGCTAGGTTTTTCGCCGATTCAGCTCGCCTATCTCTTTGTGCTGTATGAGATCGCGGGAATGGTGACGAACCTTTGCGCCGGGTGGATTGCCGCGCGGTTCGGATTAACCTCGACGCTCTATGCTGGGTTAGGTCTTCAGGTGGTGGCGCTTTTGGCTTTGGCACAGCTGGACCCAACCTGGGCAATTGGACTGTCCGTCGCCTATGTGATGATCGTCCAAGGCGCGAGCGGCGTGGCCAAGGATCTGGCCAAAATGTCTTCGAAATCAGCGGTCAAGCTACTTGCGCCGACAGAAGACGGCGGATTGTTCCGCTGGGTGGCGTTGCTGACGGGATCCAAGAATGCAGTGAAAGGCTTTGGATTCCTGCTGGGCGCAGTGTTGCTGGCAACCCTCGGTTTTGAATGGGCCGTGCTGGGTATGGCGGCCATCCTTGCGGTTATTCTAGTTGCGATCTTGGTGGCCATGCCGTCGGGCCTGCCAAAGGGGCGCAAGGGCGCGAAGTTTTCCGAGGTCTTCTCCAAATCCAGCAACGTGAATTGGCTTTCCGCAGCGCGGGTATTCCTGTTCGGTGCGCGCGACGTGTGGTTTGTCGTTGGTATTCCGATCTACTTTTATGCGGTGCTGTCAGACGGCACCGTTGCAGGCAATCGCCAGGCCTTTTTTATGATCGGGACGTTCATGGCCGTGTGGGTGATCCTTTATGGATTGGTCCAAACGTCGGCACCGCGTCTGTTACGTGCGGCCTCGCGTCCTGAAAGCGAATTGATCCGTGCTGCGCGCAGCTGGGCTTGGTTTTTGGCAGCCATACCCGCCGCACTAACCGCAGCCGCCATGGCGCTTGAGACGCCGCAATCGCTTTTAACGGCAGCTCTTGTCGCGGGTCTGCTTGCCTTTGGCGCAGTCTTCGCCATCAACTCCGCGCTGCATTCCTACCTGATCCTTGCGTTCACCAAGGCCGAACGGGTCACAATGGATGTCGGGTTTTACTATATGGCCAATGCTGGCGGACGGCTTTTGGGAACCGTTTTGTCCGGGCTGACATATCAGGTCGGGGGACTGCCGCTTATGCTGGGCACCGCAACCCTGATGGTTTCTGCCGCTGCGGTGGCGTCCAGTTTTCTGCGCGATTAATCCACTTCTGCGGGCTGTGGAGCCTCATCCAAAAAGAAACAGGCCGCGTGATGGGTTGCGTTTAACCGTGTCGCGGCAGGTTCACTTTGGTGACATTTCGCCTGCACTTTCGGGCACCTGCTGGCAAAGCGGCAGCCCGGCGGTAGGTTTGTCGCATCAGGCGGATCGCCGGGAATGAGAATCCGCTTCTTGCTGATCTCACCGGGGTGGTCGACCCGCGGTACCGCCGACAACAACGCTTGCGTATAGGGGTGCTGAGGACTGTTGAACAAGCTCAACCGGTCTGCCTGTTCGACTACTTTTCCCATATACATCACGGCGATACTGTCGCACATGTGCTGCACAACACCCAGATCGTGGCTGATGAATAGGTAGGTCAAGCCGAATTGGGTTTGCAACCGGCGCAATAGGTTCAGGATTTGCGCCTGCACCGCGACGTCCAGGGCAGAAACCGCCTCGTCGCAAATGATCAGCTCTGGCTGCGTGGCCAAGGCACGCGCAATACCGATGCGTTGTCGTTGCCCGCCTGAGAACTGATGTGGGAACAGACGTTGCTGTTCGCGGCGCAAGCCAACCGCCTTAAAAAGCTCATCGACCCGCTGAACCTTTTCGGCCTCTGACTTGTCGGACAGACTATCCAGAGGTTCGCGCACAATATCCGACACACGCTTCCGAGGGTTTAAACTGCTGTAGGGATCTTGGAAGATGAACTGCACCCGGCGCCGCATGCGGCGCAGTTCCTCTCCCTCTTTTGTGAGAATGTCGTCGCCATCCAAATGCGCGGTGCCCTTATAGGCATTTACAAGCCGTGCAACCGCGAGTGCCGCTGTTGTTTTGCCCGAGCCACTTTCGCCCACAATCCCCAAGGTTTGGCCTTTGGGCACCTGAAACGACACGTCATCGACGGCGTAGAGATAGCTCTTTTTGTTCCAGCCCCGTTTCACCTCAAAACGGACTGTCAGGTTCTTTACGTCAAGCAGCGGAGCATCAGTCATCTTACATCGCCTCCGCGTGCCAGCAGTCCGAGATCTGCCCATTGTCGAACTGCGTCTCAGACGGACGCTTTGACCGGCACTGGTCCGTCACATGCGCGCAGCGCGATGCAAACAGGCAGGCATCCTGCCCAAAATCCTTGAGCGACGGCACAATCCCCGGAACTTCGAAGAGTTCAGGCCTGTCTTCGGTCAACACATCATGCAGGTGAGGCACACAAGAGATCAGCCCCTTGGTATAAGGATGCCGCGCATGTTCGATGATCTGGGCAACTGGTCCGAGTTCGGCCTTTCGCCCCGCGTACATCACGATCATTCGCTCTGCCATTTCTGCAACCGCGCCCATGTCATGCGTGATCAGGATGATGGAAGTTCCGGTCTGAGAGCGCAAATCGCGGAGTAGATCAAAAATCTGAGCCTGCACCGTCACATCAAGGGCGGTTGTCGGCTCGTCCGCGATAAGGATTTTGGGTTTACAGGCCAAGGCCATCGCGATCATCGCGCGCTGTCGTTGTCCACCCGACATTTGGAAGGGATAGGCCCCCGCCCTGCCCTTTGGATTGGGAATACGAACGGCATCAATGAGTTCCACCGCGTGATCCCATGCCGCCTGCCGGGACAGGCCCTGATGCGCGCGCAGAACCTCCGCAATCTGTTCGCCGATGGTGAATACAGGGTTCAACGAAGTCATCGGCTCCTGAAAAATCATAGAAATTTCATTGCCGCGAATATCACGCAACCGCGCATCGGAGGCTGTCGTCAGGTCCTCTCCATTAAACCGGATCGCGCCACTTGCAATCCGCCCGATTTTATCCGGCAAAAGACCCATCAAGGCCAAGGCTGTCATGGACTTTCCACAGCCGGACTCACCGACGAAACTCAGCGTCTCCCCCGCTTCGAGTTCAAATGACAAATCATCGATTACCGGCGCCGTGCCATCACGCGTCGTGAGTTCGATCCGTAGATTTTCTACCTCAAGAAGCGCCATCAGCGTTGCCTCAGTTTCGGGTTCAGCGCGTCGTTCAATCCATCCCCCACCAGTGAAATCGCAAGAACCGTGACAAAGATCGCAAGGCCCGGCAGGGTGACGGTGTAGCTGGCGTCCAGAATGTACTGCCGGTTGGATCCGATAATCTGACCCCAACTCACCACGTTTGGGTCAGTCAGGCCCAGAAAGGAGAGGCCTGCCTCAAACAGGATTGCACTGCCAACCATCAAGGCTGACTGCACGATAATCGGGGGCAGTGCGTTTGGGAGGATCACGCCAAAGATTAAAGACCGGTTGGGAACACCCGAGGCGCGCGAGGCCATGACGAACTCTAACTCTCGAATGCGCAGGAATTCGGCCCGCGTGATCCGGGCAACAGCCGTCCAACTGACAACCCCAATGGCAAAGGTAATCATAGGCAGTGAGGCGCCGAAGAGCGCGACCAGAACCATCGAAAATAGAAGGGTTGGCAGAACCTGAAAGAACTCAGTGATGCGCATCAACACTTCTTCGACCCAACCGCGGTAGAACCCGGCCAAAGCGCCGACGGACACACCGATAAAGATCGACACAACAGCCGCGGCCAAACCGATCAGCAGGGACACGCGCGCCCCATTGATGATCATCGACAAAAGATCGCGCCCCAGATAGTCAGTGCCTAACAAGAAGCCGTTTTCTCCTGGCGGTGAGAACGGTGCCCACACCATTTCAAACGGATCGGTAGGGTAAATGAACGGGCCCAACACCGCGACGACCCCGATGCCCAGCAAGACAATCAACGCTGCAACGGCCGAGTGATTGCGTAAAAACATCCCCCACGCTTCACGCAGCGGGCTTTCGGCGCGAGGCGTTTCGTCGCCTGGAGTGACATCGGTCATTTGCGTCCTCCCACTCGAGGATCGACCAGCCGGAGGGCCAGGTCAGTCAACAGGTTCCCAACAATGACGACCAGCGCAGAGAAGAACAGGATACCAAGGATTGTCGGTGTATCCCGCGCGATGATCGACTGGAATGCGAGTGTGCCCAGACCGGGCCAGCTGAACACGGCCTCAACAAGAACAGCACCAGAGATCACGGCTGAAAACTGCAAACCGGCCAGGGTGATCACGGGCGAAACCGCGTTCTTTAACGCGTGTTTATAAACGACTTCGCGCGGGGTGAGCCCCTTGGCCTTAGCGGTGCGCACGTAGTCAGATCCCAATACCTCCATCATGGAGGCGCGCGCCAAGCGCGAATAAAGCGCCAGGAAAACAGAAGCGAGCGTGACCATGGGCAGAACCAAATGCCGGGCGATATCGGCAGCCTCCACCCAAAAACCGCCCTCGACTGTGACATCCCGCATCCCGGCAACAGGGAAGATCGGGATTTGCAATGAGAACGCGATCAGCAGCAAAATGCCCGTCCAGAACACGGGTGCTGAATATCCGAAAAGTGCGGTGAACGTGACAAGATAGCTCGCGATGCCATTGGGCTTCTGGGCCGAGATAACGCCCAGTACGACACCGATGAGCAAAGCCAGCAGTTGTGCAGAAAAGACCAACAGCAAGGTGGCCGGTAACCGTTCAAGGATCAGCTTAGTGACGGGTTCGTTGTAGAAAAACGAAAAGCCAAGATCCGCCTGCAGAACGCCGCCCACATAGCGGCCCAGTTGCACCAAGAACGGTTGATCCAAGCCATAATCCGCCCGGATCTGATCCAGTAATTCCTGATCGGCGCCGCCCATGGATTGGCTGATCGTGTCTGCCACATCGCCTGGCGCCAGATGCATGAGTGAGAAGTTGAGGACCAACACAGCAGTCAACAGAATGACGGCATATCCCGCGCGGATCAAAAATGCTCGCAGTACATCCACGAAATTTTGTCCCCTTCTGGCCCCTAACGAAGAAACCCACAGCGGTGTTGGCCGCTGCGGGTTTTAGGTTCACATCACTCTTTCAGATAGGTCATGTCGATTGGTGTCGACGTCCCCCAAATACCAAGCGGGGGATTTCCAACCTTGTCGGAGTAAACCGTGTGATACGGAATGGTGTTGGTGTGATAGACTGGCAGTTCCGTTGCAATGATGTTTTGGAACTCCGCATACATCTCCGCCCGTTTTGCAGGATCGCTCTCCACCGCAGCCATCGCCATCAGCTCGTCAATGCGGGCGTTTGAATACCCTTGGGTGTTAGACCAAACGCCTTTGCCGATATTGGTGCTGTCATATGTGCGGTGCACACCGATCACCGGGTCACCCCAGTTGAAAACCGTGTCCCAGCTGAGGTCGAAATCCATCTCACCCATGCGCTTGGCCCATGTCGGGAAGTCAGCGCTGGCGCGCACTTCGACATCAATGCCCACTTTTTTCAGAGCTGCTTTGACGTATTCAACCTGCGGCTTCACACCTGGCCAGCCAAAGTCAATCGTCAGCCCGAACCGGCTGTCGCCATCCATCGGGAAGCCAGCTTCATCAAGAAGCGCGTTCGCTTTGTCCAAATCCACATCGTAGGTCGGCACGTCGGCACTATAGAACGGGCTGTCCGGGTGGATGCCCGTCCGGCTGTCCGCAGCTGTGCCTTGCATCAAGGCGTTTTGGATAAAGTTCTTATCGACGGCATAGGCGATCGCCTGGCGCACGCGCACGTCCTGGAGCGGTCCACGCTGGGTGTTCATCGCCAGCCAGTCCAAAGGACCAATCGCGCCATATCCATCGGGAGTTACGGTCAACCCATCAACACCCTTCAGGCGATTGATGATGCGAGGAAGGCTTTCGAACGCGCCCATGTGCAATTCGCCGTTTTCATACGCGATTGCGCGCGCCGCGGGGTCAGTGATGATCCGCATGACGACGCGGTCCAGGTAGGGGCGCCCTTCAATAAAGAAATCGTCAAAACGTTCCAGAATGACATGCTCACCCGACTTGTACTCAACCAGCTTGAATGGGCCCGAGCCAACAGTTCCCTCATTGTTCCGGGGATGGGTCTTCACCTCATTGATTGGCACATCGCCATAAATGTGTTTGGGAAGGATCGACATCAGCTGACCCGACATCGCCAACATCAAAGCGGGGTGTGGCTTGCTGAGTTTTAGGATTGCCGTGTGGTCGTCCGGCGTTTCAACCGTCTCTACCGGCGCAAACATCGACTTGAACGGGTGGTTTGCCTTGATGACCTCAACCGAGAACGCAACGTCCTCTGACGTGATAGGTTCCCCATCGTGGAATTTAGCATTCTTCACCAGGTTCAGGGTAACGCTCAGGCCGTCAGCACTGACTTCCCATGTTTCAGCCAGGTATGGCTGTGGCGTCCAATCGTTGTCGTAACGTAGTGGCGATGCGAAAAGCTGCGCACCTGGGAACCCGGTGACGATGCCGGATTGCACAGCAGAATTCAGGTTGCGAACGTTTGACCCTAGAACAGTGACCAAGGTGCCACCGCGGACTGGCTCTTCTGCAGCAGCTTGACCAACAGCCAAGACCCCTGCAAGGGCTGCCGAAGCGACAAACCCTTTCATCAGATGCTTCATCTTTGTCTCCCTGAGCTTTGGTTTTTTATTAACAAAACCGTAGCCGAGGGCTTTTCCAACAGAAAACAGTTTAATTATGGCCTATTGAACTATTTTTTGCGTTTTTTGATTATCATCTGGCCAGATGGTAAGGTTATCAAACGTACCGGCGCGTTGTAGCGCAACACAACTGTCGATGAAGGCCTGAACGATCTTTGGGGGGCGCGTTGCCGCTTGGGTGGCAATTCCAAAGCGCTGAGCCGCATGCGCATCGCGGATAGGCAACGCCCGATACCGCAAGCTGTCTTCGTCATAGCCCGGCGGTCTGATGTTAAGGATTGTATATCCAAAACCGCCGGCCACGAACGCCCGAGCAATCTCCGCCGAACGGGAGGTGTGTGCGATCTTTGGTTGCAATCCACGCTCTTCGAACAGGCCCATGAAATACGCACGTGTCAGAGGCAGATCGAGAAGCACCATTGGGCGTTCCGCCAATTCCGAAAAGGACACCGAGGGCTGGTGAGCCAAGGGATCGTCGCGGTTGATCAAGGCGTAGGGCGGCGCCAAAAAGAGCTGGGTAAAAGTATGTCCATCGCCCAATGGGCCGTCATAGGTAAAGACAAGATCCACCTTGCCTTCATCCAGAAATTCGATGATCGCCTGCATGTTTCCTTCCATGATCTGCACAGACATTCCTGGAAAATTTTCGGTGATGTTCTGCAAGATCGGCGGCAGGAAAGCGGGCGCAGCCGTACCATAACAAGCAATCCGAACGTGACCCGACGCGTCTCCACCCAGGGATTTCAAATCGGTTTCGAAATGGCGTGCCTGATGGATGAAACCGCGAATGAGCTGCAGGGCCTCTTCCCCGGCAGGGGTCGTCTGAATGCCCTTTGCTGGGGTCCTCAGAAAGAGGTCATACTCTAGTGACATCTCTAACGAGTCGATGGCTGCTGTGATAGACGACTGCGAAATGGACAGCTCTTTTGCCGCCTGTGCGATGGAGCCTAAACGTCCGGCGGCCTCTACATATCTCAGTTGTTTCAATGTGAACCGCATTGCCACTTCCCCCAAAAAATCAAGGTTATTGGTCAATTAAATCCATTTTCTCATTGAACGAAACCCCTCTAGCCTTGATCGCAAACGTCCAAACGAAAGATCGCTGATGCCTGCGACCACAATCTATTCGGCAAGAAAGATCGTCACGATGAACCCGTCTCGGCCACTGGCCAGTCATGTCGCGGTGCGGGACGGACGCATTTTAGGCGCGGGCACCCTTGAGGAGCTTTCGACCTGGGGTGAACACATACTCGATGAGCGCTTTGCCGAGAAAATCCTGCTCCCTGGCTTTGTCGAAGGCCATGCGCATACGATGGAAGGGTCGCTTTGGGCCAAGACGTATTGCGGCTGGTTTGACCGGACCGACCCAGATGGACATACATGGTCAGGGGTGAAATCCATCGACGCTGTAGTGGACCGCTTAAAGGCCTCTGCAGAGCAGTTGGAAGATCCCGCCGCGCCCGTGTCGGGTTGGCAACTCGATCCGATATATATGAACAACCGACGCGTGACCCGTCAGGATCTGGATCGGGCATCCACAACGCGACCAATCGGCGTGCTCCATGCCTCTGGTCACATTCTGAATGTAAATACAAAGGCCCTGGTATTGGCCGGTCTAATGAAAACCGGTATCAACAATCCTGGCATCCCTTTGGGGGAGGATGGTTATCCCACCGGCGAGCTGAAAGGCCCCGAAGTCATGACGCCAGTGGGTCAATATGTCGATTTCGAAAGAAACATGCTGGACGCGGATGAAGACGGGTTGCGCCGCTTTGCCAAGCTCTGCGTTCGCACAGGAACGACAACGATCACAGATCTCGCCTCGCGTCTGGATCCCGGCACGGTCGAGATGATGCTGCGCGTAACCGGCGAAGACGACTACCCCGCCTGCTTGGTCCCTCTGCGGTTCTTCATGGGGTTATCACCGGAAGATCTGATTACAGAAGTTCTCCGGCTGAAAGACCTTTCAACGGACCGTTTGCGGTTGGGACGTATCAAGATCGTGGCAGATGGATCCATCCAGGGATTTTCCGCACGCCTACGCTGGCCGGGTTATCACAACGGGGCGCCGAATGGATTATGGTACGTGGCGCCCGAACAATTATCGGACATCTTTCATCGTGCGTTAGAGGCCGATATTCAGGTCCACACCCACACCAACGGGGATCAGGCCACACAGCTTGTGCTTGAGAAGATGGCCCCAGCGCTGCAGGCCCATCCGAACCCCGATCACAGGTTCACGTTGCAGCACTGCCAACTGGCTGACGCCGCGCAGTTCAATCAGGCGGCAAAATTGGGGATGTGCGTGAACCTATTTGCCAATCACCATTTCTATTGGGGCGACGAACACTACACCCTCACAGTCGGGCCAGATCGAGCAACGCGCATGAACGCAGCCAGAACCGCACTGGATGCGGGTGTGCCTCTGGCCATTCATTCGGACGCGCCGGTCACACCGCTCGGACCCTTATTCACGGCTTGGGCCGCTGTGAACAGGATTACTGCCTCCGGGCGGGTTCAGGGCGAAGAAGAACGGATTAGTGTGCAAGAAGCCTTATGGGCCATCACAATGGGGGCCGCGTATACCTTGCATATGGATGGCGAGGTCGGGTCGATTGAAACCGGCAAAAAGGCTGACTTTGCTGTTTTGGAGGATGATCCCACCACGTGCGATGCCCATGCGTTGAAAGACATTCGTGTATGGGGAACGGTGCAAGGTGGACGGATCTTTGCTGCGGAGGATTTATGACCGAGGGATTACCCGTCACGATCATTTCCGGTTACTTGGGGGCTGGAA
The DNA here is from genome assembly GCA_964402685.1 of uncultured Aestuariivita sp. GTDB lineage: Bacteria > Pseudomonadota > Alphaproteobacteria > Rhodobacterales > Rhodobacteraceae > Aestuariivita. The sequence goes on from CAYODE010000002.1 coordinate 40,804, forward strand.
AAACCACATTGGTTAACCAAATGCTGAGGCAAGCCCCAGGTACAAAGATCGCGGTATTGGTCAATGAATTTGGCGAACTTCCGATCGACGAAGATCTGATCGAAGCGCGAGAGGACGATTTGATCTCTATCGCGGGCGGCTGCATTTGTTGTTCCTTCGGCAGCGATCTGATGGCGGCGTTGCAACAAATGTCGGACTTGACCCCCCGTCCCGATCACATCGTGATCGAAGCCTCGGGTGTCGCCCTTCCTGCTGCAATTGCACAGACAGTAGACTTGTTGCCGTTCTTGCGTGTGGAAGGCATCTGCGTGCTCGCCGACAGCTTAAATATCCGCAAAATGCTACGTGACGAATACATTGGCGATACGATCGAACGACAGCTGACGGATGCTGACCTTATCGTGCTGACAAAGGCCGATCTGGTGTCCGTCGAAACGTTGCGAGACATCACCGAATGGATGTCGCGCGAAAAGCCAAAGACCCCGATGATCACAGCGCAACACGGGATGGTCCCGAACGCTATTCTGCTAGGGACATTCCCGGCTAACCAAGATCGGATTGTGATGCCACATGCGGATTCGATGTACACAAGCGTCGTGCTCAAGTTCGATGACCCCTGCGAAGCGACAACTTTGGCTCATAGGTTAAGCGATCCGTCGCTAGGTATCGTTCGCGCAAAGGGGTACCTGCCCGACGTATCGGGCCGCGCAGCTCTCATACAACTTGCTGGACAACGCTCTGAGGTCTCTTTTCCGACAGACACAGGTGCGATGGGCGTGATCTGCATTGGCTTGAAAAACAGGCTAAACGTCGAGGCCACTTTGCGATTGGCGACAGATCAACCGGCGATCTAGCCGCACGAAGGAAGCTTGGAGCGTTTAGAGCTGCAAAATTCTATGTAGGCTGCCGTTCGGCCCAACCAGCAAACACCTTCTCCAGCGCGACCACAACGTAGTAGAGAACGATCCCCAAAAAGGCGAGTGCGATCAGCACGGCGAACATCAACGGGTAGTCAGAGTTTGTCTTACCGCTGTCGAACAACGCCCCAAGCCCACGGCCATGGGGCGAGACGATCTCCATCAGGTTTGTTCCGATAAATGCCAAGGTGACAGCCACTTTGAGCGCCCCGAAGAATTCAGGCAGCGTTTTGGGCAGGGCGATCTTCCAGAAAATCGTCGCTTGGCTGGCACCGAGAGATCGCAGAATGTCGCGATATTCCGGCTCAAGCGTAGACAGACCAATCGAAACCGATACAGCGATTGGAAAGAACGAAATCATGAACGCAATCAGGATCGTGTTGAAGTCATGTGCGCCGACAAAGAGCAGCGCGACAATCGGCACAACTGTCGCCTTTGGAATGGCGTTGAACCCCACGAGCAGAGGGTAAAGTGCATCGCGCATTGTTCGGGAAAATCCCATGACCATGCCAACAAACACGCCGAACACAATGGCGATCAGCAGTCCGACCACGGTCCGCCACAGAGTTTGCCAACCCATGACCAAGAACAACTCCCAGAACCGCGAATAAGCTGCTGGCAAGTCAGACGGCGATGCCATGATATAATTTGGCCAACCATTGGCCCAGACCAGAACCTCCCACAGGACAAGAAATACGATCATCGCGATGATGGGAACGGCAACCTTGCGGGCGGTCATGCCTGAACCTCTTCCGCCGGGGCACGACCTTGAGCAATCTCGATCTGATGGCGCAGGATATTCAGCCTTTCAGACGCTTCGGGAGTGTAAAGGTCGTCCAACTCCGGCAAACCATCGCGAGGAATATCCATCACGTACTGCGTTTTCGCGGGCCGCCCTGACAACACCACGACCTGATCCGCCAGAAAAATGGATTCGCGAAGATCATGTGTAATCAGAACGCCGGTGAAGGGCTCTTCGGCTTTGAGTCTGTGCATGGTTTGCCACAGGTCTTCACGGGTGAAGGCATCAAGCGCACCAAAGGGTTCGTCCAGGATCAGCACCTCGGGCTTGTGAATGAGAGAACGACACAGAGAAGCCCGTTGGCGCATACCACCAGACAGTTCAGAGGGTCTTTTGTCTTCGAACCCTTTCAGACCAACGAGATCAAGCAGATGACGGGCACGGTCTTCCTGCTCGGTTTTCGACATTTTCGTGGGCACGATTTCTAAAGGCAGCATCACGTTTTTCAGGATCGTGCGCCATTCCAAAAGCACAGGATTTTGAAACGCCATACCGACGGTAGATCTGGGCGATTTCACGCGTTCACCGTGCAGCCAAACCTCGCCCGTGTCCGGCTTCATCAGCCCGGCAATCAGCCGGGTCAGTGTGGATTTTCCGCAGCCTGAGGGCCCGACAACGGCGACGAACCCGCCTTCTGGCACGGACACGTTCAGCCCGTTCAGAACCGGCAAAGGTCCTGCGTCCGTTGCGTAAGCATGGTGGACGTCTTTTATGTCGATTAGCGCATCAGTCATGGGGAAAAGAGACGCGGGCCGTTAGACCGGCCCGCGTCTACAACTCAGTTCAGCTTGAAGCCACCCTCCGGCAGGTAGGCATCCGTGAAGTATAGCGAGGCGTCGGGCTCGTTCTGGAACTCATAGGTCTCACCCAGCTGCGCAATTGCCTGCTCCATGCGCGCCGCATCAATGCCGCCCATGCCATTGGCCGTGACGTAGTCGGTGACAACGTTCTGGTCGATGGCCATTTGCAAACGTTCCTGTTCCAAGGCTTTGTCGGCTGCCGGGTTGCGCTCGACAAGCGACTCGATGCCAGCCGCCGGATTGTCGATCACGTCTTGCCAACCTGCAGCAACGGCACGCAAGAACGCGCGAATAGTGTCCCCATTCTCAGCCGCCCAGTCGGTATTCACGAGGATCGCGTTACCATAAAGCTGGAGCCCATGATCCGCCATCAGGATGTTCGAGATATCGTCATCCGCCACACCGAGCCGCTTGAGATTCACAACGGACGAGAATGAGAAGCCGGTGATCGCGTCGACATTTCCTTCGGCCAGCATCGGTTCACGCGTCGGGAAGCCTACCGGCTCTACCGTTACAGCAGACGGGTCGATGCCTGTTTCTTTGGCAAAGACAGGGAACTGCGCCCAAGCGCCATCTGGCGGGGGTGCACCAAGGATCTTGCCTTCAAGATCTTTGGGTTCAGAGATGCCTTGGCTTTTGCGTCCAACAATGGCGAAAGGCGGCTTATCATACACCATCATAACGGCCGTAACCGGCGCACCAGGATTCTGGTCGAGGAACTTGATCACAGAATTGATATCGCCAAAACCAATCGGGAACGCGCCAGTGGCGATCTTTGGGATCGTTTGAACCGAGCCAGAGCCCGCTTCGATCGTGACCGACAACCCTTCTTCAGCAAAGTGGCCATTGTCGATGGCGGCAAAATACGCGGCCGAGGGGCCTTCGAATTTCCAGTCGAGGGCGAAAGGCACCTCTGTCTGGGCGCTGGCGACCGTCGCGGCGGCGAGGCCGGCGGCTATTGCAATCGCGCGATGAAACATGGGCAGCATCCTCCTGTTGGTGGTGTTTCGTTCAGCCGAACACCTTCTCGTCCCGGCGGCGTGAATAGGCCAGCACATGCCTCCTCGCTGCTGTGACGCCATGCAGCTTTGCCTAACTACGAAGCAAGAGACAAGTGAAATGCCTGCTTTTTGAGCACAGCGGATGCGAGGATCTTGTGGAGCAAGGCAGCTCGTCTACTAGGTGCGTCTGAGGCTCCGAATTAACCCCGACATGGAAGCAGGTATCGATCCTTGACGTTTGCCGGATGATCGCGTCGTGTTCATGCTCAGGGATTAATGAAGCGAGGGTCGCATGCGCGCCGCGGTGGTCAGGAGTTTTAATGAGGACTTATCGATCGAGTCCGTGCCGGATCCAACCTGCCCCAGCAATGGCGTTGTGCTCAAAGTAGAAGCCTGCGGCGTTTGCCGATCAGACTTTCATGGATGGGTCGGGGAACATCCTCGCGTCATATCCGGGTCTATTTTGGGGCACGAGTACTGCGGGACGGTAGTGGAGGTAGGGGCGCAAGCAACCCACACGGTCGGAGATCGTTTAATCGCACCATTCATCCTAGCTTGCGGCGCCTGCCCGGCCTGTTACTCGGGTGTTTCCAACACCTGCGAGCACCAGATCGTTCCTGGCTTTGGAACACCCGGAGCTTATGCCGAATATGTGGCCGTCCCTTTCGACCATAACCTGGTGCACCTGCCGGACACGATGACGCCCGCCTTGGCAGCTGGCCTTGGATGCCGCGTGACAACCGCGTGGCACGCGTTGACGGACCGAGCCAATGTCAAAGCCGGTGAATGGGTGGCCATTCACGGCACCGGTGGGATCGGCTTGGCAGCGTTGCTTTTGTCCAAGATGTTGGGTGCCCGCGTAGTGGTAGTCGATATCGTTAAAGACAAGCTGCAGCACGCAACAGATTTAGGCGCAGATGCTGCCGTGAATGCTGCGGAGACGGATGCAGCAGCGGCCATCAGAGATATCACCGGTGGCGGCGCAGATGTCTCCATCGAGGCGCTTGGCATCGAAGCGACCACCAACGCTTCTGTCGAATGTCTGGGCACGCTGGGACGCCATGTGCACGTGGGCATGCCAGCTGGTGACGGCGTGATGCAGATAAACATGAGGGCCATTTACTCCAAGCAACTGTCGTTCTTCGGCACGCGAGGCATGCCCTCGTGGAAATACCCTAGCTTGCTGAGCATGATTGAACGAGGAGACGTTGATATTAGTCCAATGGTTGCGAGAGAGGTGACGTTGTCTGGAGCAAGCGCAGAACTACGCGCGATGCACGGACCAACCGCACCGGGCACGGCGGTCATTACGAATTTTAAGTCCTAAGAGACCGCGATTTCTGGTGACTTATGAAAGACAAAGGACAATAGGGCCGGACTAATGAAACAAACCCAGGACTTTCAGGCTGAGGCCCACGCGTTGGCGACGCTTTTGGTAGATTTGTCGGCTGCTGACTGGACCCGCATGACGCAGTTTAAGAACTGGACCGTCAACGATGTCATGGTGCATTTGCATTTTTGGAACATGGCGGCTGATATGTCCTACACGGATCCAGATCGCTTTGCCGCGCTAATGGCAGAGGCACTGCCCGCATTCAAAGATCAGGGTATGCGCGCCTTTGAAAACGCCCAAGTTCTGGAAAGAGGCCATGAGCTCTTTTCAGCATGGTTTGAGCTGGTCGATGACATGGCCAACCGCTGGGAGAACGTCGACGGCAAAACACGCCTCGCATGGGCCGGGCCAGATATGTCCGCGCAATCGATGATGACCGCGCGGCAAATGGAAACCTGGGCGCATGGACAAGAGATCTTTGATCTTTTCGGACGGGAACAGCCGCAGGACGACCGGCTTCAGAACATCGTTTTCTTGGGTGTAAATACATTTGGCTGGTCGCATCAAGTGCATGCCCAACCGGTACCGGAAACCCTGCCGGAACTGCGCTTGACAGCACCTTCGGGTGAGATTTGGTCGTATGGTGCGGCAGAGTCCGGCGAGTTGATCGAAGGTGACGCCGTCGAGTTCGCGCAGGTTGTCACTCAGACCCGAAACATTGCTGACACCTCCTTGTCCGTCGTGGGGCCGGTCGCAACACATTGGATGCGTATTGCCCAGTGTTTCGCAGGTCCACCGGAAACGCCTCCTGAGAAGGGCGCGCGGTTCCGGGTTTCCGCAGGATAATTTAGGCTAAATCGATCAGATCCTGATCGCCCTACGTTTTTTTGCGCGGCAGGATCGCGGGGTGGCCAGAGTCTAGTCGAGGTGACGCTTCCCCCCAGCCACCGTGCCGTTCGCCGCATTGATCGTCGACGAGATCGCTTGCCCCTCCGCGAGGAGGTGAAAGGGATGTGCGAAATCCCCGGCCTCGACCCACTGTATCTGGCCAATGAGGGCACGCTCGTCTTGTTTGTTCCGACAGATCAAGCAGACATTGCTTGGCAAGCGATGCGCGCCACGCCAAAGGGTCAAAACGCCTGTGAGTTTGGCAACGCAGAGCCCGACCAAGCGAAAAAGGTGTGATGGGTACGCGATTTGGTGGCAGGGATATCGTCGACATTCTGGTGGAGCAACAACTGCCGCCAATTTGCTATCAGCGCCCAAACCGGAATGCTCTGAAGCGCCACATCGCGCGGGATTGGGTCATAAAGTGTTTGTTCGGGGCGTATTTTACGCGCCACACGCGCACTACTTTTTACAAACCGCACACTTGACGGGCTGATTTTCGGCGCCAATGCTCAAAACATGAGCAGTTTAAAAACACTTCTTTTGGCAGGAGTGATCCTGCCCCTGAGCGCGCCGGTCTTCGCGTCCGGTCCTCTTCATTATGTCTTTGCTGAGTGTGTGGGTCGATTTTCGGCAGAGATGGAGCATGCCTGGCTTGTGGGAGATACCGAAGCCGATGCCTATCAAGATCGCAGGCACACGTTCATCGCATTGATGGAAGCCACCATGCCAACCGAGGCCGCGCGAGATGTTTTGGCGTATCGCATTGACAACAAAATAGCCCACGCAGCGTTGTTGACGGCAGCCAGTTTTGGTCAGGACGAGCAGCGCTCACGGAGGGCAAAGATCATCGCCCAGTCCTATCGCATGAGTTGCGAGCGATTACTTCTCGACAGCTGACGTCCCAAAACCCAGCATTATCCGCGTCGCACCGGCGAACAGATTGTTTGACGAATTGTCTTGACCAATCGTCTGTGTATCTGAACTGTCATTTTCATGGTTCGAGTATCTGCATCAAAACCCAAGACGGTCTTTCAAAACGCCACAATGCGGCGGTCGACGGGGTGCGATCTGGTCACCTGACCCGCAGGGCAACGCGCACACGCTTCGTGAACGTATTGACCTGCAACGGACCTTCTCAAAATGACGACACAACACGGCTATCGCTTGGCAAGCGATATTGGCGGAACCTTCACCGATACTGTCTTGATGTCCCCGGAGGCCCGGATTGTGGCTACGGCCAAAACGCCAACCACCCCGGATCACCCGGTTTTGGGCGCCTTGGATGGCGCCAAGGCCGTTCTCAAACAAAGCGGCGTCGGATGGGAAAACGTTGCCGGCAAAATCCACGGCACAACGCTGGCGACCAACGCACTGATTGAGCGCCGTGGTGCGAGGGTCGTTACGATTACAACGGACGGGTTCCGCGATATTCTTGAGATCGCCTATGAGAGGCGATACCGACAATACGCGATTGATCTGGTCAAACCGGATCTGATTGTCCCTCGCGAGCATGCCTTTACAATTGGCGGAAGGATCAATGCGGCAGGGCAAGAGATCACGCCACTTAATACCGACAGTGTTCCTGAGCTGGTGACAAAACTACGGGAAGAAAAGGCTGAAGCGGTCGCCATCTGTCTGTTGCATGCCTACGCCAACCCGACGCATGAGCTTTTGCTGCGGCGCCTTTTGTCAGAAGCACTACCAGAACTCACCGTGTCGTTAAGCCACGAAGTGAGCCCAGAGGCCCGCGAATTTGACCGGCTGTGCACCACGATCGCGAACGCGTATATCCAACCCCTTATGGCCGGTTATCTGAAAGACTTTGAAACCCGCTTTAAAGCAGAAGGCCTCTCTTGCGGTATTTTGATGATGACAGCGGGCGGTGGCATGACAACGATCGAGACGGCTTCGAAACTGCCAATCCGTTTAGTTGAATCTGGCCCGGCAGGAGGCGCCATATTGGCGGCGCGTCTGGCCGCCGAATCCCAGCAAAACGAAGTGTTGTCTTTTGATATGGGCGGCACAACGTCGAAGCTGTGCCTGATCGATGAATACCGCCCGCAAACTGCACGCAAATTCGAAATTTCGCGCGCAGAGCGGTTCGTGAAAGGGTCGGGCATGCCCGTGCGCATTCCCGTTGTGGAGTTGATCGAAATCGGGGCTGGCGGTGGTTCCATTGCTCGGGTCGATCCAATGTTACAGATCAAAGTTGGCCCGCAAAGCGCAGGGGCCGAACCAGGCCCCGCTGCGTTTTGCAAGGGCGGAACACAGGCCACCGTGACCGACGCAGACATTGCGCAAGGTTTCATCGTACCCGAACACTTTGCCGAGGGGCGACTAAAGATCGACGTTGCCAAAGCTGACGCAGCTCTGGTTGGCGATATCGGGCGGCATTTCGGATTTAACGCTGCGATGTCAGGACACGCCGTCAGCGAGTTCGTCGATGAAAACATGGCCAGCGCAGGCCGTATGCATGCGGTCGAGTCGGGCAAAGACCTCGCGCAGCGGTTGATGATCGTATTCGGCGGCAACGGACCCTTGCACGCAACGCGCGTCGCTAGACGCGCGCAAGTCGAAAGGATTCTTGTGCCGCCTGACCCAGGTGTTGGTTCTGCCGTGGGCTTTCTATATGCACCGGTTTCTTTCGAGCTCATCCGCTCCCGTTATACGACACTGGAAACGCTGGACGTTGGGCATATAAACGCGCTCTTCCAAGACATGGCATCCGAGGCCGAAGAGGTTGTACGCGCAGGCGCACCCACTGCATCCCTCTCTCATCGCCGGGTGGCGTTTATGCGATACCATGGTCAAGGCCACGAGATCGAAGTTGCCCTTCCCGACCGGGATTTGCGATCTGAGGACCTGTCCAGCATGCAATCCGCCTTTGAACGCGAATACAGCAGGCAGTTTAGCCGAACAGTGCCTGGCATGCGGATCGAAATCCTGAATTGGGGGCTGTCGGTATCTTCGCCATCACCAGAGTTAGAACAAGGCAGCACGCACCCAAGGACCCGCGAGATACATCCCCAAGTGTTTACAGACATCACCTGTGACGTCACCGGGCAAACCGTCAGTGCCGGCCTGTTTGTACGTGGAGAACTGGCTGCCGGGGACGCGGTTTCCGGTCCAGCGTTGATTATCGAACCTCAGACAACAACACTTGTGAGTGCTGATTTCCGCGCCGAAGTGGATACCCAGAGAAACATCTGGATGAGCCGAAAAACGGAGGAGCGTCCATGACAATCAACCAAACGCGATTGCAAGTCATGTGGAACCGGCTGCTCGCTGCCGTTGAAGAGCAGGCCCAGGTGTTGATCCGCACCGCCTTCAGCCCGATCGTGCGGGAATGCGGTGATATCTCTGCTGGGATTTTTGATTTTGAAGGTCGCATGCTGGCGCAGGCCGTAACCGGCACCCCGGGTCACATCAACACCATGGCCGAAGCGGTCAAAACACTGCGCAACCGGTTTCAGATCCAAGACATGAAACCGGGCGATATCTACATGACAAATGATCCCTGGATTGCATCCGGTCATTTGAATGATTTCCTGCTGATGATGCCGGTGTTTTTTGACGGACGGCTGGTTGGCTTCACGTCCTGCACATCGCATCTGGTAGATCTCGGTGGACTGGGTATGGGGCCGGAAGGCTCAGACATATATGATGAAGGGCTGATGATCCCGCCTTGTAAACTGGTGGCAGAAGGACAACTCAGCGACCTTTTGTTGGAGATCGTCAAAGCCAATTCCCGAGAACCCATCGCAAATGAGGGCGACATATACGCCCTCATCGCGTGCTGTGAAGCAGGGGCAGACCGTGTGGTGCAGATGATGACCGATTTCGGCGTCGACAGTCTTGACGACTTGTCCGATTACATCATCAACACCTCACGTCAGGGGACCATCGACGCCATAGCAAAACTGCCCAAAGGAACATGGCACAGCGTGTTGACGGTAGACGGCTATGACGACCAGATTGATCTCGTCGCCGCATTAACGATTGCCGAAGATCACATCCTTCTCGATTTCGATGGCACAGACGGATGCGTGGACAAAGGCATCAACGTGCCGCTGAACTACGCCACCGCTTATTCGGTCTTTGCTCTGCGTTGCATCGTTGGGCCAGAGATCCCGAATAATGCGGGCTCGCTTGCGCCATTTCGAGTTGTCGGACCGGAAGGTTGCATCTTGAACGCGCAAGCCCCTGCTCCGGTCGCCATGCGCCACACGCTCGGTCAGATGACACCCGATCTGGTCTATGGATGTTTGTCGCAAGCGCTCCCTGAGATCGTTCCAGCTGAGGGGGCGTCCTGTATGTATGACCTGCCACTGCGCCATGTGGCCGAAGCGGTGGAGCGAGGGGATGAACAATTTGCTCTGGAGCTTGTCTTTAACGGGGGTACAGGCGCGCGCCCGACGCTGGATGGCTTATCGGCTACCGCGTTTCCCAGCGGCGTATGGGGCAGCCAGGTTGAAACCACCGAGGCCGTTGCACCTGTCCTATTCCATCGACGCGAGCTAAGGCAGGATTCCGGCGGGCCGGGTAAGATGCGAGGTGGTTTGGGTCAAAGGATCGAACTGACGTCGAGCGCCAAACAAGACTTCTTGGTGTTTCTCTCGGTCGAACGCGTCCTCAACGCGGCCAAAGGGCGGCATGGAGGGCAAAACGGTGCCGCGGGTCGCATCAGAATTGGCGAGGACGGCCCTGATCTGCCAAGCAAAGGAGAACTGCGGGTCAAAGCCGGGGAAACGCTGATATTTGAAACACCCGGTGGCGGTGGGTTTGGTCCTCCGTCCGAACGCGCGCAGGAAGATCTGGACCACGACCTGCGCGCAGGCTTGGTCAGCACCGAAGCCGCACAGTCCATTTATGGAGGCAAATCGTGATCGCTCCGTTGCCTCATATCTCCAAAATGGCCCCTTATGCCCTGTCGCAGATGCACATGCCCAACGGGCTACCGCCTATCTCGCTTTCACAAAACGAGAGCTTTAGACCACCCACTCCTCTTGCGCTTGAAGCCGCTGCCAGATCCCTGGCCGACACTGCCCTCTACCCCGATCCGGACTGGATCGACTTGCGCACTGGATTGGCAGAAGTTTACGCGATCCCGGTTGAAACTGTTTTGTGCGGTAGCGGGTCGTTAGACTTGATCGGATGCATCGCGCGCGCATTTGCAGGCCCGGATCGGGCAGTTCTGGCACCCGCACACGCCTATCCTTTCTTTCGCTCTGCTGCGCAGATGGTTGGGGCGCGCTTTGATACCGCGCCAGAGATAGACGCCACCGTCAGCGTCGACGCGCTGTTAGAAGCGTTGCGACCCGACACACAGATCGTGTTTGTTGCCAACCCGGGCAATCCGACAGGAACACGTATCCCCGGGTCTGAGTTAGTGCGCCTCCGTCAGAGGTTGAGAGACGACACCCTCTTGGTCATCGATGAGGCCTACGGCGAATTTGCCGATCCTTTGGGTGAACGCTGTTTCGATCTGGTTCAACAAGGGTCAACCATTGTGTTGCGCACCTTTTCAAAGGCCTACGGGATGGCTGGATTTCGCGTTGGATGGGGGGCTTTCCCGCCTGCAATCGCTGCTGCGGTGCGCAAAGTCATGAACCCCAACAACATCTCGATGCCCGCCCAAGCCGCGGCTCGCGCCGCGCTTCACGATGCCACCTACATGAAAGAAACCTGCCAGCTGATTGCAAAGACGCGCGATCAGGCCACAGCGCAGCTGACCCGTCACGGGTTTCGAATTGTCCCTAGCTACACCAATTTCGTCTTAATCGACTTTGGAACCTCAACATGCGCAGACAGTGCCGATGCGGTCTTGCGATCACGGGGGATCTTCTTGCGTGGCCAGTCCAGCGCAGGCTTGCCGCAGATGCTACGCATGACAATCGGGCCCGAAGACGCGATGGCGGCCGCCATATCGTGTCTGTTGGAATGGAAGCAGGAGACACAGACATGACACCCTCACGCGGACGCGCGCGCATTGGCATTCTGGTGCCGTTCACAAACACCAATCTGGAACCCGACATGCAGCTTTTGCGCCCTGCTGGTGTTTCGCTCCACTTTGCGCGGATGGGCGGATATGACGCCGAAGAAATCCCCGATGAAGTTCAGATGCAAAACCTCGGCGCCAGCGGTCTGGATGAACCGCTAAACCTGCTTATGGGTGCCAAACCTGACGTCGTGCTTTACGGCTGCACGTCCGCCACGTTGACCCACGGGCCGGAGTTCGATCGCCGCTTGACGGATCAGATCAAAGCGAGCAGTGGCGCTAAGACGGTCACAGCTGCGGGCTCTCTGGTCGCTGCATTGCAGGCGCTCGGGGCGTCTACGATCGGGTTCGCGTCTCCCTATGTTCCAGCCATCAATGAATTGGCCATCGATTACCTGGCGGGGTGCGGGATCACGACCGTTGAGCGATCAGAAGTCGATGAGACGCTCGACAACGACGGACAGGGGGCGTTGGACCCGGACGCGGTTTATGAGCTGGGACTAAAGGCCAATCACCCGCAGGCCGACGCGCTTGTTTTGTCCTGCACCGACATGCGCAGTGTTGAAATGATCGCGCGGTTGGAGGCCGATGTGGGCAAACCGGTGGTTACGTCGAACCAAGCCATGGTGTTTAGCGCATTGCACGCTTTGCAACTTCACGATCCGATAACCGGTTACGGCCAGTTATTGGACTGTTCAAAATGACAAACGGCGCACCCTGTTTCGGGACGCGCCGCTTTCAGTTTTTGTTGGAAGATCAGTTCCCGTAAGCGACCGATGGCAACCACGTCGTCAATGCCGGGATCTGGAACACGATGAGCAAACCCACCAACTGCAAGATCACGAAGGGTACGACCCCTTTGTAGATATGGCTCAGCGATACACCAGGTGGACAGACGCCCTTGAGGTAGAAGAGCGCAAATCCAACGGGTGGCGTTAGGAAGGATGTCTGTAGCGTCACCGCGACCAAAATCGCAAACCACACCACGGAAGGATCGCGCACCTGATCAAATCCGGGCACAGCGAGTTCCAAGGCCAGGATGATGGGCAACATCAACGGCATGATAATGATCGTGATCTCGATCCAGTCCAGCAGGAAGCCCAGCAAAAACACGATGAACAGGATAAACGCCACGGTCATGTAGGGATCGTCGAAAGCTGACAAGACAAGGTTCTGAACGATCTCGTCCCCGCCATAGCGACGCAACACAAACGCAAAGAAATTCGCCGCCAGGAAAATCCCGACGATGTAACCAGCCGTGTTCAAAGTGGATCGGCTGACTTCTTTCAACACGGTCCAGTTCAAACGGCGGTTCGCCAGTGCAAGTAAGGTTGCCCCCATTGCGCCCAGGCCGGAAGCCTCTGTCGGTGTTGCGAAGCCAGCGAAGATTGAACCAAGAACAAGCAAGATTAGGAACATCGGTGGCAGGACCGCCAGAAGCACTTCTTTGACGTCCTCCCACGTGACCTCTTCCGGCTTTTCCGGAGCAGGCATCGCGTTTGGATTGATAAACCCATAGATGACGATGAACACGATATAGAGTGCACCCAGGATCAACCCCGGGAACAACGCACCCATAAAGAGATCCCCAAGGGAAATGGCCAACTGGTCCGACATGATCACAAGCATGATTGACGGTGGGATCAAGATCCCCAATGTCCCAGCAGAAGCGATGGTACCTGTTGCGATCGGCTTGGAGTAGTTCTGCTTCATCATGGCGGGCAGTGCCATGACGCCCAGCAAGGTCACGGATGCGCCAATCACACCGGTGGACGCGGCCAGAATGATGCCGATCAGCAATACCGTCAAAGACAAACCGCCGCGCAGCGAACCGAACAGCTTTTGCATAGAATGCATCATCCGTTGGGCCACGCCGGACTGATCCAGCATCAGACCCATGAAAATGAACATCGGCAGCGCAACCAGAACCGGGTTCTTCACGATGTTACCGAAAAGCCGTCCGGAAAGCGCCTGCAAGCGTTGGTAACTTATGCCAGTGCGGTCAAACTCGATAATATCGCGAAAAAAGGACCTGTTCGGGTCCAGAAAGAACTCAGCAATCAGCACGAAAACCAAGCTGACACCCACAAGGGCCATGGCGACGGGAATGCCGCGGAAGAGCATCCAAATGAAGGTGCCGAACATCGCCATCACGGCGATCTCGTTCAGCGTCAGGAACTGTCCCAGAAATTCAAACATTGGGTAATCCTTACGCTTCGCTTCTGCGGGCCATAAGCCGCGCAAGTCCAAGCACCACGAAGGTCGCAATAACCGTGATGATGATGGTGTATTTGATCTCGTAGTTGCCGATCTCGACCTCGTCAAAGATCGCATGACGTCCGACTTCGCGGGTCGTCGTGCCCTCGGGGCTGGTCAGATAAACCGCCCACCATAGCGCATAGAAGATCACCAGATTGATCACATACATGGTGGAGGGAAAGGCCCAGAACAGCTTCTTCCAGAGGATGGGATCCGTCAGATTGCCCAGCGCGCGCACATAAGCCGACCAGGTCGCCAGGGCGATGGCGAGGAAACTGACGTTCATGAACACTTTGAGGATCCAAAGATTGTGCAAACCGTTGGGGCTGTCAGATCCTTCATCGGAGACGACTGACGCGATAGCATATCCAAGCGTCACGTCCCAACAAAGAATGATGAAGGGTAAGAACAACCAAACGAGGGCGAAAATATCCGTGCGCAGTTTCTTTTGCGGAGTAAAATTCTCGTACCGGATATCCACCCGCACGTGACTGTTGGTGGTCACAGCATAGGCGATCCCGACCAGGACAGCGGCCCCGTAGAGCCACCATTGCAAGTCATCCATCCAGGCCTGGTTGCCCGGTCCAATGTCTGAACGCCCGAGTGTCCGCAGGACAACTTGCGTGCAGATCACCACCATCAATATCGGAAAGAGCCACGCAAAGAGGTTCGAAATCAGAACGGTGATGCGATCACCTTTGTTGTGGTGCTCTTTGCCGACCTCACCAGGGTCTGTAATCGCAGCGATGACGTCATCTGACTCCATCTGCCGGCCCTCCTCCGATTTATTTCGTCCGTCCTGCCGGGTCTCCCCATCCGACATTCAGGAAAAAGCCGGGGCAGGCGCGATGCTGCCCCGGCGGTTTATTCGCTCCCACCAGATTGGTGGGCAGGTCTGCCTTAGTTGCGCGGACGCGGCAGGTAGATGTTGTCGTTCCACACTTTGTAACCGGCACGGAACTCTTGCAGGTCATCCCACACTTCTTTGAAGTATGCGTCTTCTGCAGCCAGCTCTGCCGCCACTTCATTCCACGCGGTTTCAAAGGCTTCCAACATTTCGGGCGACCACTGTTTGATGGTCACGCCGTTGTTTTCGACGTTGTCCTGCATCGCGGCAAAGTTGGTGCCTTCACCTTCGGCATAGTTGTCGGTGATGTTGGCCATGCACGCGACCTCGATCTGGTTCTGCGAGATCTCGTCCAGATCGTCCCAGCGATCTTTATTGATCAGCAGTTCAAACATCGTCGCAGGCTGGTGCCAGCCGGGGAAGTAGTTGAACTTCGCGATGTTATAGAAACCAAGACGTGCATCGATCCGTGGCATCGAGAATTCGGTCGCGTCGATCGCGCCGCGCTCAAGCGCCGGGAAGATGTCACCACCCGCCAGCAGCGATGTGGACACGCCCAGCTTTTGCATCACTTCAGCGCCCAGACCGAAGAAGCGCATGTTCAGGCCCTCAAGGTCGGACAGCGAGTTGATCTCGTTCTTAAACCAGCCTGACGTTTCCGGGGCGATAATGCCGCATGGGATGACGTGTACGTTGTAGCCGTTCTCGTCATACATGCGTTGGAACAACGTGCGACCATCGTCGTACATCATCCATGCCAGGAATTCGCCAGCTTCCGGGCCGAACGGTACAGCCGCGAACAACGAGGCAGACGGGATCTTGCCCTGCCAGTAGCCGGATGTTGTGTAAGCAGCGTCAACGGACCCATTCGAGACCGCGTCCAGCGCTTCCAGCGCGGGGACAAGCTCGCCCGGATCGAACTGTTCAAACTCGACAGAGGTCGAGATTGAGTTCACTTTTTCAGTAAAGGCAACGGCCGCCGTGCCGAGGATCGGCAAGTTCTTCCCGAAGGCCGAGGTCATTTCAAACGATTCCTGCGCGTTTGCCGCGGCAGTCATGGCAATGCTAGCAGCAGCAGCCGCTGCAAATGTTCTGAGCTTCATGTGAGTCCTCCCAAGGTTTTTCTAAGGCTCTAAACCACGCTCCATTGGTAAAAGAACCTTACCAATTCCGTGCATACCCCACGGATCGGTGCGTGTTAATACCCAGTTGTGCGTAGGTTTGAACACCCGAATTCAGCACACACCGTACGGATAGTTAGCACGGCACGGTCGACCGGCAATTACCCAAATGTGCTGGAAGACACTAAAACCATTGGTGTTTTTTGTTTCGGTGCGACGAAACGCAAGGAATTCGGCCGAACATGCCAACACGATAACGTCTGAGCTGAAGTGGCACGTCGCAGATCTTGGGCTAAAATCGATTCGCGGGTGTTGCGTCGTAAATCCGCGGTTAAACCATGACGAGTGGCAAATTCATAACAGAATCAGCGAGCGGACAGACGGTTGTGTGACGCTGGTAAATTTCGAACAGTTTGCAAAAGTATTTCGAAATTATACGATCAGCTAGTCCTGTCGTGCCACTCATAGGCAAAGCCGTATGCCACCCACATCCCAGCGAAAAGACCTCACCCTGAAAGCCCTGGAACTCTTCGAGATCTGCGCTCGGAAAGGGTCTCTGCAAGCCGCCTCCTTAGAAACAGGTCTGTCGATCAGTACGGTTTCGCATCACTTGCGCGGCCTAGAGGAGCATCTGGGCATTGCATTGTTTGATCACACTCGACGCCCCATGGTTCTTACGTCGAAAGGCGAAGCATTTTTGCGGAATATCAGCGAAGCGTTGCACACGATACGCAAGGCCAAAGCAGAAGCGTCGGCGGGACATTTAACCGATGCCAGCTATCTCAGGATTGGAAGTATTGAAGATCTGGACAGTGACATCACACCAGATCTGGCAGTGTATCTGTCGAAAGTGATGCCGCAGTGCAATTTCCTGTATCAAACCGGCACCAGCCACGAGATCATCGAAAAACTACGCAACCGACAATTGGATGTGGGTGTTACCTCCAGCCCGTCTGACTTGAGCGGCGAGTTACGCGACCGGGCATTGTTTCGGGATCCTTTTGTTGTGGTTCTGCCGATTGGGGTCGATGCACCTTTGAAAGATGTGGTTTCCGGTAAAACCGATCTACGATTTCTTCAGTTTTCAAGCGATCTTATGGTCGGAAGACAAATTGATGCGCAGCTCCGGCGTCTTGGTGTTCCGGTGCCACAGACTTTTGAATGCGGCAATACCCAGACTCTCATGGCGATGGTGGCGTCTGGCGCAGGGTGGGCAATCACCACACCACTCATGTTTTCGCGGGCACGCAGGTTCCAATCCAAGCTGCGTATGCACCCCTTTCCAGGCAAAGGGTTTTCCCGAACCCTCTCTATGGTAGTCACTCCCGACTGTTCCGACACCGTTCTTGGTCTATTAGAAAGAAAGCTGCGCGACCTCACGGCGAAGCACGTTATCGACCCTCTGCATATGTCGATGCCCTGGCTCCGTGACAGTTTCACCCTGATCGACTAACGGTCGTCAAAGGATGTTGAAACGGTCACGAATGGCTCGGTCCTGCGCCACGCTCAGATATTGCGGATAATGAGAGCTTAGGATCTCAGTCGCTTTGCGCCGTGCAATGTCCCACGCATCCGGCGCGCCCTTATCCGCCCATGTTCGTGGTTCGTCACGGTCAGCAAGAGCCGGATAAAAGTAATCCCGCTCCATGGCCGCGTAGGTGTGCGCGCCGCCCAGGAAGTGCCCCTCCCCCAAAACGGCATCGACAATCGCATCGTAGCCAAGATTGTCCGCATTTACCTCAACACCCCGTAATGCGCGATAGGTGTGGGAGTGCATTTCATCGTCCAGAACAAAAGCTTCAAAACTTGCGCCAAGAAGCGACGCGGTCATACCGGAACTCTCATAAATCAGGTTTCCACCGGCCAAGGCCGCGGCCAATGACGTCAGTCCTTTTTCAATGCCGTATTGCGCGTCAATGGCCTTTGCATCTGTCATTGAACATGCCACGCCAGATGGAAGACCCAGCCAATTCGACAACTGCGCTGAGGCAGCGTTCAAAACAGCCGTTTCGCCGCTTCCACCCGAAAACGCGCCTGTACGCAAATCGATGACCAGCGGCCAGTTTGAAAAGACCATCGGAAAACCCGGACGGATCGCATGAACCATTAATAGACTTGCCAAAGTTTCGGCCAGCGACTGGGCCAGAAACCCGGCCAAAGTCGCCGGCGCGGTCGCTCCGGCTTGAGCGGCCGTTATGCAAGACATGGGAATGTTGTGCCTGATGCATTCATATACAACGTCAACCGCGTCCTCACCAAAGCGCATCGGCGAAATGATCGGGCTGATATGCGCCTTCACAAACGGGCGCTTTGAAAACTCACCTTCTCCACCCGCGACGATATCCAGAAGTTCGACAATCGGGGCGACATGTTCGGCCAGCGTAAAGGACGTTGCTGTTGGTTTGGTTGTGTTTTTGACCAATGCGTAAACCGTGTTCACATCCAGATCGAAGTTGTCTGGAACGTCCGTCGCGACGCAACACCGGGTGAACCAACTGACGTTCTGCAAGACGTCCTGAAGGCGTGTGAAATCGTGAAGATCAGCCAGGGTCGATGGCCTATAGATACCGCTTTCGATATCCAGCGTTTGCACCGCCGCGCCGCCGGTGCCGAAATGAACTGCGTTTCCGCCGACTTCAATCGACCTGCTTTCGTCGCGGCCATGTAGCACAAAGGTCGTTGCCGCCTTGGAAATAGCGTCTTCGACTATCGCAGGCGCAAACACGACCCGACCGTTTCCTGCGTCTCGTGCGCCCATGGCGAGCAAATCGGCGCGCAGCCGATCAGGGACCTCGCCCAGGCCCAGATTGGCAAGCAGGTCGAGAGCAGTCTGATAGATCTGTTTCAGATCGCTCTCAGATAAGGGTTTGTAAGCGCCACCGATCTGGCCGGGCGGACAAGGGTCACGCGCCGGTTTCTCGGCACGCTGTGCCAACCGCTTTTTGCGTCCCGCGCGTTTCATCCCTGCCACCCTATCGCGATATCCTTTTGCCGACGATCAATGAGTGTTCACACGCAGCATGCAATCCTGTTTCAAATATTTCGAAACTATTAAATTAATACTTCCTTTTTCTCGAAATTAGCAGTGCTCACATTGCCCGTGCTCGGAATTGATGGCCAAAGGGTCGCAACACGGGTTCGGAGGTAGGCCATGAAAACGCGCACCAAAGTGGTCGTCATAGGGGGTGGTATCGCAGGGTGTTCAACGCTGTATCATCTCACACAAGAAGGATGGTCTGACGTTGTTCTTTTGGAGCGGGACGAGCTGACCTCCGGCACCACTTGGCATTCTGCGGCTCAAGTAACCAATTTTGGCATGAATCAAACAATGGTCGGCCTGAAAACGCATTCGATCAACCTGTACAAAGAGCTGGCCGAAGACCCCGATTACCCGATCAATTACCACCATGGCGATGGCGGGATCCGGCTGGCCAATACCGAAGCCCAAATGCAAGGCTATCGCCATTTCGCCTCGATGGCGCGCGGAATGGACGTGCATTTCGAAGTGATCGGCGCAGAGGAATGCGCGCGGCGCCACCCTTTGATTTCGACCGAAAACCTGTTGGGTGGGCTTTGGGATCCGCTGGATGGCGATATTGACCCTGCGCAACTCTGCCAGGCCCTTGCCCGGCGGGCCCGCAAGGCTGGGGCGGAGGTGTATCGACATACACCAGTCACGGGTATTACGCAGAAGCAAGATGACAGCTGGACGGTTCACACCACCAAAGGCGACATTGATTGCGACATCGTCGTAAATGCCTGCGGATACCGCGTGAACGAAGTGGGCGCGATGATGGGTGTGCACCATCCCGTGGCGTCGATGGAGCACCAGTATTTCCTAACCGAAGATATCCCCGCAATTAAAGAAGCCGGTCATCGCATGCCGCTGCTTCGCTGCCCGATCAGCGATTATTACTGCCGCCAAGAGAAGCAGGGTCTGCTTCTGGGGTTTTATGAGCAGGGCTGCAAGACCTGGGGTATGGACGGAATTGATCCCAACTTCGTCAACGCATTGTGCCCGGATGATCTGGATCGCGTCACCGACGTCCTCGAAGGCGCATTTGCGCGGATGCCAGCATTGATGGAGGCCGGCATCCGCACGGTTGTGAATGGCCCTATCACCTACACCATCGATGGCGCGCCTCTCGTTGGGCCCATCCCCGGCAAGCGAAACGCATTTTGCATCATCGGGCTCCGCGCTGGGCTTGGCGAAGGTGGCGGGCATGGCTGGCTACTGGCCCAGCAGATCGTGCATGGCGAGGCCTGCTATGACACCTGGTGTCTGGATCCCCGTCGCTTTACCGGACACGCGAACGTCGAACTAACGGCACTCAAGGCGATTGAGGACTATCAGAACGAGTTTCGATTTCATTTTCCCCATGAGCACAGACCCGCCGGTCGTTCAGCAAAGACCACACCACTCACGCCTGTAATGGCCGCAGAAAACGCGGCTTTTACCGTGGTCAATGGTTGGGAGCGAGTGGAGTACATAAAGCCGACATCGGATTTTCAGCCAACACTCAGTTTCAACTTTGATGAGGCGTTCGAACAGGTGGCCGCGGAAGTCAGTACCGTGGCAAACGCCGTTGGACTGTGTGAAGTGAACGGTTTTAACAGGATCGAAATCACGGGCCAGGACAGGCACGCGTTTCTGGATAGGATGGTCTGTGGCATCGTTCCAAAACGCGACGGGCGTGTCGGACTGGCTTACCTGCTGAACCATCACGGCATGGTCAAAGGTGAAGCAACCTTGGCAAATTTACCTACATCCGATCGGGGTCCGGACCGTGTTTGGTACGGATCGGCGGCCGCGTCGGAATACCACGACATGGACTGGCTTACGCAGCATGTCCGGGCGGGCGAAGATGTCCAGTTCAGATCCCTCACCAACGACCAAACGATCTTGGTTCTGGCCGGTCCTCATGCGCGAGCAGTCATGCAAAAGGTCAGCCGAGCTGATTGGTCAGCACAAGCGTTCCCCTGGCTGTCTGTGCGCGAATGCTATGTCGGGTTTGCGCCAGCAACTGTCATGGCCGTAAGTTTCTCCGGTGAATTGGCCTATGAAATCCATGTCCCCAACGCATCTCTTTATGCCGCTTATCAGGCGTTGCGCGAAGCTGGAGAAGAGGTCGGGCTGGGCCTGTTCGGGGCACGGGCGGTTGAGTCCATGCGGATGGAGAAAGGGTTCCTACATTGGAAATCGGATCTGATCACCGAATTCGACCCTTTCGAAACCGGGCTACAGCGCTTTGTGAAACTGGAGAAACCCGAGTTTGTGGGTAAGGATGCCCTTATCCAACGTCAGTCACGGGGCGTGTCAAAGAAACTCATCTCGCTTCAGGTTCACACGACACACGCACCGGCGCATCCCGGCGCGTCGTTGATGGAGGGCAATACCGCCGTCGGCACGATCACATCCGGCGATTGGGGGCACCGCGTTGGAATGAACCTGGCTTACGCGTTTGTCGATCCAAAACACGCAAACGATGGTGAAAAGATGCAACTGGATCTTTGCGGGGATCTTATCGACGCCACCGTCATACCGCCGTCGCCATATGACCCAGAATTTGCAAAACTGCGTGCGAGTTGAGCCCCGCTTCGTCGATCAGCGCATCACAAACGGGTTTGCCATTGGCGCATCCGATGTGTTGATCCAAGTCGTCTTGGTTCGCGTGTAGTCGAGGACAGCCTCCATGCCTGCTTCACGACCGTAGCCAGACCGGTTGAACCCTCCAAAGGGGGCGATGGGCGACACAGCGCGATAGGTGTTGATCCAGCAAATCCCCGCTTTCAATCGGTCGGAGACGCGATGCGCGCGGGCCAGGTTTTGCGTGAACACGCCCGAGCCCAACCCAAAGCTCGAGGCATTGGCCAGCGCAATCGCCTCCTCTTCCGTGTCGAACGGCAGAAGCGACATGACAGGGCCAAACATCTCGACCTTCAGCGTTTCCGTATCAGTGCTTTGGCATTCAACCAAAGTCGGCGCCATATAGTTTCCAGGCTGATCCACAGGCGCGCCACCAAATCGAATGGTGGCGCCCTGCCCTTGTGCACGTGTAAGCGTCTCCTCGATCCGTCGGATTTGCGCAACGGTGCAAAGAGGGCCGACATGCGTCTCCCCGTCCAGCGGATCGCCTACAACGATGTCCTTAGACTTGGCTTCGATCCGTGCCGCCAGTTCGTCAAAAATCGCGCGCTGCACCAGCCCGCGAGAGCCAGCAACACAGCTTTGACCTGATGCTCCGAAATTCCCCGCAATCAAACCGTTTGCTGCTCCGTCCAGATCAGCATCGTCAAAAACGACGATTGGTGATTTGCCGCCCAGCTCAAGTGTCGTGACCGCGAAATTCTCGGCTGAATTTCGCACCACGTGACGGGCCGTCTCAGGCCCGCCGGTAAAGGCGATGCGGTCCACATCCGGGTGCCGAGTTAACGGGATCGCGCAGTTTTCCGCATCCCCAGTGATGACGGAAACCACACCTGCGGGAAATCCTGCCGCCTCGATCAACTTTGCAAATTCCAGCATCGGCGTGGGCGCTATTTCCGACGCTTTGAGCACCACAGTGCACCCCGCCGCCAACGCTGGGCCTAACTTGGTCGCCGTCAGAAACATCTGAGCGTTCCATGGCACAATCGCCGCCACCACGCCGATCGGAACGCGCTGGGTGAAGACATGCATGTCTGGCTTGTCGATCGGCAGCACGGCGCCTTCGATCTTGTCGGCCAGGCCCGCGTAGTACCGGTAATAGTCTGCGACATACCCTGTTTGGCTGGCCGTCTCTGCGAGTAGCTTTCCGCTGTCCGTCGTTTCGATCCGGCCGATGGCGTCGGCGTGCTCCGCAATGAGGTCCGCCAAGCGATATAATAGCTTGCCGCGCTGCGTCTGCGTCAGGTCTCGCCATGCGGGATCATCTAGCGCCCGGCGTGCCGCTGAAACAGCGCGGTTCACATCGTCCGGGGACGCGCAAGCAAATGTTGCCCAATCCTCCCCCGTCGCGGGGTTGAGCGAGCGCATGACCTGCCCACCTGCGCCGTCGTCCCAAACGCCATCAATGAAAAGCTGGTAGTGTGGCAGATGTCCCATATCTTTTCCTTACTGAAAGGCTGGCATCACGTCGTCAATGAACCGGGCGAGCGACGCCAGTTTGCGATCGAAACTCATACCACTGTCGATCCAGAATGAATACTCGTCATACCCCAGATCTTCATAGCGTTTGATCTGATCAATCACCTCCTGCGCGGTGCCAATTGTCAGATCTCTCTGCATGTTCTCTGGTGACATGAGTTTGTTGGCTGCCATCTCTTCCTCGGAAAGGGGTGCGATCAAACCTTCGTTCACAGGTCGCTTGTTCTGAAACCATGCGCCAAAGTAGCAATAAAAGCGGGATAATTCCTGCGCTGCGCGGTCAACGTCTAAGGCGTCGGAGCCGACATAGGTATGATGCAACAGCATGATCTTGGGGCGCGGTCCGTCATAACTCTCGCACGCGTCATTGAAACGGCCCATCAACGTCTCAATTTCCTCGATCCCCTGCCAAAGCGGCGTGACCTGAATGTTGAACCCATTGTGGACACCGAATTCGTGGCTGTTGGGATCCCGCGCCGCGATCCAGATAGGCGGCCCGCTTTCCTGGATGGGACGCGGCGCAGATGTGGTGGCCGGAAAACTGAAGAACTCTCCTTCATGCGCGCAGTCTCCGGACCAGAGCTTGGGTAGCAGCGGAGTGATTTCACGCATGCGCTGACCGGCTTCCCACGCATCCATGCCGGGCATCATCCGTTCGTATTCGTAGGTATAAGCGCCCCGCGCGATGCCCAATTCAATACGCCCGCCGGTGATCAGATCGGCCGAGGCAGCCTCCCCGGCCAGTCGGATGGGGTGCCAGAATGGGGCAATCACCGTACCCGTCCCAAGGCGCACGTTTTTGGTGTGATGCGCCACGTCGATCAGGGTCAACAGAGGGTTTGGCGCGATAGTGAATTCCATTCCGTGATGCTCACCAGACCAGACCGCACGCATTCCGCCTTCGTCTGCCAGCTTACACAAATCGATAAACTCGTGGTGCAGGACGTCATGCGGCTGGTCTGGGGTCAGACGTTCCATATGCGCAAAGAGCGAAAACTCCATCTGTCAGATCCTTTCTGTTCCATCGTGGCGGGAATGGCGGCAAACCTGTTCGAAGAGCATCATTGCTGAACCTCGCGCATCCGACGCAGAAGCGTTGCGCTCACAAGATCTGGATGGGTCATTGGCAACATGTGCGCTGCGCCATCGACGATTTCCGCAGATCCATTAGGCGCCAGTTGAGCCAGTCGTTTGGACATCGCGGGGGTGGAATTGGGCTCCTCCCTTCCGGTCATGAAGACAGCGGGACACAACATGCTCTCGACGCTTTTGGGGTCCGGGCCGTCTGTATGGGCAAACACGTGATAGGCCATTTGATAGCCCTTGGGGTCTACCGCCTTTAGCCACTGCTCACAGGCTGTCCGCTCATCTGACGGGGCGCCTCCAAACCAACGGGTCAGTGTTGTCTCTGGACTTGTCGGGCTGCGCCCATTTAATTCAGCTGCACGCGCCTGTACCGCCACGGATGCAGACTCGCTTCGCTGAAAAACAGTGTTCAAGGCAACAACTGCTCGGATCAGAGCCGGGTAACGTATCGCGAGGTCCAACGCGATCAGCGCGCCCATGGAATGGCCAACCACCACGAGAGGTTCGTTGATCCCTTTGGCCACCGCGTCTGTGTAGTCCGCCAACGTAGCGGGCTCGGTGAGCCCTGCGCTTTCTCCGTGGCCAGGCAGATCGACCGCTGTTGTAGCGGCGGCTTTTGACAGGGCGTCGATCTGCGCGTTCCACGCCTCCGCGCGCAAACCCACTCCGTGAATAAAAAGTATCTCGGTTGACTTAGCACTGCGAATAGCCGCAAGTGACCCGAACTCAAACCGCGGCCGGGTTGTCCAGGTCATGGCCTAAATCCTGTAAATCCTGGTATCGGTCGCCGATGCGATGATGCGGACGCCCCCCCGTCGCGCCGCCTAGAACAACCACGATCTCATCAGCCCGTGGCGCATCCGGGATCGCGAACTGGATCGTCAGATAATGTGACCTTCGGCCAGCATCGTTCTTGTCCATCAAAGGTACCATGATGGGCGCATTCGCGCCCCCGCGAGTATTTGTGAAAGCCAGGTATGATTTGGCTCCGACAGCCTCCCGGTAATGGTTCCCAAAGCGCAATGTGTGGATCAGCCCCGACGCATGTTCAACTTCCCCGTCCAGCCCGACGACCGCGGCCTTGCCATAGGCTTCGATAGCCGCACCTGATCCGGCCATGGTCACCATGCGCTCAGTCAGTTCCGCACCGAGAACCGGACCAATGGATTGAATTTCAGGTTTCAGATCATCGACAAATCGCCCTGCCCATGGATTTCGGACCACTGCCGCCACAGCGAACATACGCCATGGCGTTTCTGCGGCGCGAAAACCTTCGATCAGCACCTCTTCGTCATATGTCACAAATTTGCGGATTTCTGGCGCCACCGCATTCTCCTGTTCGCTGCGAGGCAACTATCTTGAGGCGGATCGATTTTGACAAATGAATGAATTATGCGCTTAGGTATTAGTATCATTAATACCTGACTTGAGACATGGCCAAATCGCTTCCCCCCCTGACCTGGTTTCGCGCCTTTGAAGCCGCCGCGCGGCACCTCAATTTCACCGCTGCCGCCAACGAGATCGGATTGACACAATCCGCAGTCAGTCAGCAGGTAAAATCACTGGAAACGCGTTTACGCGTTTCCCTGTTCACACGTCAGGCGCGGGGTCTTCTGCTGACAGATGATGGGAGGCGTTTGCTGCCGCAAGTTGGTGCCGCCTTGCAGACCCTCTCAAATGCGACTCAGGATTTCGATACTGGTCCACAACAAGATCTGTTGACGGTGGCTGCTTCGGTCAGCATCACGCAATGGGTGATCACGCCCTACCTGGCAAAGTTCAGCGCGCGATACCCTCACATCAGGTTACGCTTTCTCAGTGCAATCTGGCCGGATGACTTTCATTCTGCCCGTGCCGATGTAGAAATCCGGTTTGGATCAGAAAAACAGGTAGGACAGAATGCCCAAGCGCTGACTCCGTCTCAAATGATCGCCTTAAAATCGCCGACCCTCTCAGGTCGTTTGGAAGAACTTCCCTTGATCGGTGCCGTCGGGACAACCGACAACTGGTCATCTTGGAACGAAGGACACGCGACCGATCTGCGCCCTACCCTTTTTGCGGATTCCTATGGCATGGCATTGCAGTTGGCGGCGCATGGGAACGGCGTAGCCTTAGTCAGCGAGCTATTGGCCCGCCATGCGCTCGACACTAGCGTTCTGATCCGCGCTCATCCGGGATCGATCCCCAGCACAGATGGATACTATCTTTCAGTTAAGGAAGATAACGCATCGGCGCGTCAGTTCAGCGATTGGCTTTTGAACCAGCTTGCTTAAGGCGTAGCGAACCCGTTTCGTCAGCCCTTGGATTTGGGTTTACGTGTCGGGGAGAGCTTCATATCCGGTTTGGCCAAACGTGCCTCCGGACCGACCCACGCATAGGCCAACAAACATGGATCGCGATCGCCGGTCGTGATGCGATGCTCGTCACCGGACCTGTTCAAGATCAACGATCCGGGCGCAAAAACAGCAGCATTGTTTTCCGACCATGCCCCAGCAATCGAAATGTAGCTCTCTTCAATGTCGCTGTGGCTGTGTTGGGGGTATGTCGTGTTGGGTGCGAAAAGCACAAAACCCAAGATCAGGCTGCTGCACTGTACCGGACCCTGCGGGCCCAACACTTCACAATAGGCGTATTTCTGGCTCAAAGACCTTGGAATGCGTTCGTATCCATATTCCCACGTCAGCTCATCCCGCACCTCACGCAGCGCGCGCGCCATGCCCTGCATGGCTCCACGCTCGCCCAAATCCAGCGCGCGCGCCAAATGCGCAGTCACCGGTTTGACGTCTGCTTGTCGCGACAAAACCGGTGGATTGCTAGCCATCGTCGCGGACAGTTTATCGCGCACTCGTTTGCGATGGCTTCGGATCGATGTGCTGCCTCCGGCCGACCCATATCGATAAAGGGAGTCGAACTCGCGTAGCAGATATAACCAGTTTGGTTGCTCTGTGAGCCGCGTGATGCTTTCGGAGAGCAGGGATGCATCAGTCATGTTAGGGCCTGGAATGATTTTATTTCGCCCTTGCACGGCTTGAAGGGCATTGATTGAACGGCAGATGTCTCAAGTTGTTTGAAAAGACAAGGTCTTCAAGCGCGATGCCAGCTCACAGTGCCTAAAGTCGAACCAGAGACAGGCCTGTGCAAAATTTTCGAGCACGTTGTCGACGAGACGATCAAAGCGCGCGCCAGAATGCTGACGTGACGAGATTACCCAATGGCCTTAGGACTGTTTCCCCCGGGGAATGGACCAAGACAACTGGCGCGGTGGGAAACTTGAAAGACATGGTTATACAGCTGCGCAACCCATTGCTTGCCTTCCATCGTCTGCTCCAAATGCCTGAGCGCGGGTCCGATCAACGGCTGCACCTGCTGCCAGAAAAAGCTGGGGAACTGCTCCATTAAATCCATCGACGTCTCGTATCCCAGCTTCTCGGCAAAACCAGTTTCTGCGAACTCATGGTACAATCCGCCGATTTTTCGGTGATAAAATGGATCCGCAATCTGCCCGATCAGGTCAGCCGCGCGAACGAGCGCGGGCTCTGTTTCTGTCACTTGGTAAGTGGACGTTTCCGGAACGGGAAAACGTGTGAACTCTATGGCCGCCGCGATCCGATCTTCATCGATTAAATGCGTGTGTGTGAAGCGATGCTTTGCGTACAGTTTCCCACGCTCAATGTGATAGGGGGCGAGATAGGCATCTGATGCACCGCGAGGTGGCGTGATCTTGTCGCCCGCCTCGTTTATCACAACCTCGGTATCAGTATCTCCGTCCAAGATCCCGCGCGTATAGCCGATGTCATGAATCAACAGCGCTACGATGAAATGCAGCCAGTCTTCGGGTTGCACAGCGCGCGTGACAAGTTGTCCACGGATAATCTGCTGGCCCACAAGGGTGACCATCATCGTGTGTTCAGCATTGTGATACAGCGCATCGGAATTGCCCAAGCGTTCCAGCATCATGCGTGCGCATCCGTTGATGAACGCGGCATATTCAGCTTTGCGCCCGGAATAATACTGAAGGTAGGTTTCGGCCAGATGGTCACCGAAACTCGCCGCGACTACTGCGGTTGGATTGAACATCGTGGCCCCTTCTTACTGTCTTTGACTGGTTGCGTGCGACGCTTGCCCGGTACTTTTCACCAATCACATTTGAAACTTAGCAGACATGATCGTCCACGCAAAATGGGGTTCCATCCATAATCAAATTCGCGATTGGATAATCACTTGAGAAAATCCCTTGTAATGAACGTTCTTGCTGACAAACGACAGGCGAAGGAACCCTATTGGGATTGGCGCAGGTCTTAACGCGATGCACTGCACTCACTGAACAGACCTTGTTCGCTGAAGCAGCTCTCTATCTCGAAAATGTTTTTCGCGATCGTCGAGGTGCCTTTCCAATTTTCAGCACGAAGGATCTCGCATTTTTGACGATGACCACTCGGTCTTTGTCAATGGCTCGTACGTTCCCTCCCAAAGCCTCATCACCCGCTTTGATGGTCAGAATCTCGCCACTGGGGCGACGCAGCATGGCACGCATGTCGTCGGATTTGCCGAAAATCCCAATGATGTTTTCAACATCCAGATCGAGCCAGTCTGTGAGCGTTGCCAACTCTCCCACAAGCTCGTCATCCACAGCATCATTTGTGGCTTCAGGCTCGGCGCCGGTCTCCTTCTCTTCTTCAGGCGTTTCTTCATTGCCCGCCATGACGTTTCCCCCAAACACTGGGACCGTCGACTGGTGACAATTCAAATGCCGCAAATCGCGGCGCAGTATTACTTATTCCGTTTCCCAGCTACGGTCACAATCGGAGCACCCCCGGTTTTGCCGAAAAACAAGCCGGTCAAATACCCCGAAACATCATGTGTTTGAGCTCGCCTGCATTGGTCAAGCCTATGCATTCTATGCAAAAAATGGTCTTGTCACAAAATTGCCATATTTCATTGAGCAATTCGCCGACGATTGACCTCCGTTCGGAAACGCAGATTTTCCAAAAGCGAAACTAAACTGCCTTGAAACACGCTTAGAGTAACAAATTGCGGGGTGTGATGTGCACCGCGCTAATTTGATCCACCGTCGAAAAAACACATCTGCGAGTTCATCTTTTCATTGTACACGCTAGGTTCTTCAATGGTGTCGACATCACATGCTCAAACAGTCGCATTAAGTCAAACGAACACAACAGTCTTCAAAACTGAAGACGCCGTGTTCCAGTTTTTGAGTGTCGAACAAGGCCTTGATGTTTGGAAGTGCCATTGGTGCAGATGTCATTGGGCAACACCATTCAGAGTGGCGCGTTCACACGCCGTCAAACCGTTTCGGGACCAGACCTGACTGAAACCAATTCACAAAGCTGAGCATTGAGAAGACCGGCACTCCAACGGCCTCTTGAATTGCCGTGGCGTAGGGTCCCATATTCGTGCATTCCAGAACAATTGCGCCGACGTCGGGATGGTCCCGCAGCAATACTTTGGCGGCATCTATGTTGTCTTGTCGGGCCGCACAGATGTCCAGTTCACGTTCGTTGCCAAGAATAGCACGCGTGAACTCTCGCAAACCTTCCGTCGTTCCAATCGGTGTATCTAAGGGCACGTTAGCCGCCTCAAGATGTTTCTGTGTGAGAGTACTGCCCGAGATCGTGAGGATCCCACATCGTTTTCCGGGCGGCAAAAGCGCATTGACCATGTTCACCTGCATCAACGACGACGCAGCCACTGGTACATCTACTGCCGCCGCAAGCTCGGCCTGAAAAAGGGATAAGAACCCGCAATTTGTGGTGATACCATCGACGCCGCTGGCCACGAGATCTTGAGCCGCCTCGATAAAGACGGGCAACAATCCCTCAGCACTCCGCCGGACCACATGGTCTGGGGAAGCCCCGTTGACGACGCGGTATTGAACAGGGAACTCCCAGCTCAGCGCATTTCCCATATCGCCCGGTATGCGGGGGAACTGCGCCTCGAGCATCAAGATACCGACAGAGGTCCCATAAACTGACTTACCGCCTTGCGCCTTCATGACGATCCCCGCACTTATCGATGAAAAACGTTGACGCCTGCCAAACGCTTTCTCAGAGTTACTTGCATAAGGGAGCCGCTGACAGTGACAAGCCAAAACTATTTGACCGGCGCAGAAGCGATGGTCAGGATGCTGCAAGCCTATGGCGTAAAGCACATGTTCGGGCTTTGTGGCGACACAACCCTGCCATTCTATGACGCGCTCGCCCGGCTTGATCACGACATCACGCATTTCTTGACCCGAGATGAACGGCACGCGGCCTATATGGCGGATGGGTATGCGCGTGTGACAGGCAAGCCCGGCGTCTGCGAAGGGCCTTCAGGCGGCGGTGCAACCTACATCCTGCCTGGACTTGTTGAAGCCAACGAAAGCTCGGTGCCGGTTTTGGCAATCACAACCGATGTAGCGACAACGTCTGCCGGACGCTTCCCGCTCACTGAACTGGATCAGGTCGCCCTTTTCCGTCCTTTAACGAAGTGGAATGCCGCATTGGACCAGGCCCCGCGCCTGCCTGCGATGATGCGGCGCGCGTTTCGCGAAATGACCACCGGGCGTCCGGGCGCGGTGCACCTTGCGCTGCCGTTTGACACCCAGAAGGCCGAGGTAGATGGCGCCGAAGTCTGGGCAGACCCGGCACACCAAACCTTTCCGGCAAGTCCGACCGCGCCGCGTTCGGAAGACATCCAAGATGCAGCGGATGCATTGCGAGATGCGAAAGCGGCGGTTGTGATCTGCGGCGGCGGGCCTGTGCTTGCCGGAGCCATGGATGAATTGGCGGACTTAGCGAACAGTCTCGATCTGCCGATTGCCACAACTGTGTCCGGTCAAGGCGCGATCGCGGAGACGCACTCTCAAGCCGTTGGTGTGGTCGGTTCAAATGGTGGCGTCCCCTCAACCCGCGCCGTCGTGGAAGAGGCCGATCTCGTCATGTTTGTCGGCTGCCGCGCTGGATCGGTGACGACGGAACGCTGGCGATCTCCGAAACCGGGCGTCAAAATCATACATATCGACAGCGATCCCAGCGTCGTCGGTGCCAATTACCAAACCGACGTGGCGATCATCGCAGACGCCCGGCTGGCGTTGACCGCCTTGGTTGCAGAACTGAAATCCTATGGCGGAGACGGGCATCGCGGCAAAGCGCGGGCCAAAGTGGCTTGGGATGCAAAGCTGGCAAATTTCTATCCGTTGGCCGCAAGTGCGGAGCGCCCAATCCGACCAGAAGCTGTGATCGCGGCCCTGTCAGATGTGCTGGACGACGATGCGACGATTGTAGCGGATCCAGGTACGCCCTGCCCGTATTTTTCGGCGCATTACCGATGGCGCAAACCCGGTCGACACTTCATCACGAACCGCGCTCATGGCGCTCTGGGGTATGCGCTGGCAGCGGCCATGGGGGCGCAGGTCGGGCGACCGCGGTCAAAGACAGTAGCCGTGATGGGCGACGGGTCTTTCGGGTTTTGCTGCGGCGAGTTCGAAACCTTGGTGCGTTACAACATCCCGATTACCTCCATCGTGTTTTCCAATGCCGTCTTTGGTTGGATTAAGGCCGGCCAAAACGCGGGCTTCGGCCAACGCTTCTACAATGTTGATTTTGACCGCACGGATCACGCCGCCGTTGCACGTGCTTTTGGCGTTAAGTCTTGGACGATCGAGGATCCTACGCAGCTTGTCCCGGTGTTGCGAGAAGCTATTGCCGAGGATGGGCCCACGCTCGTTGACGTGATCTCGCAACCCTTGCAAGAGGCGGCCGCGCCTGTATCGGAATGGGTGGCGTAAACGGTGTCGGAGCTGGCTCAAATCATCACCGGCTATGATCTGTGGTATCTGACGCTGCCGGTGGTCTCCGCCCGCGATCACGGCATTGGCAAGGTGGATGGCAGCTGCGAGGTGATCGTGCTCCGCCTCATCAGCGAGGACGGCACGCAGGGTTTTGGTGAGGCGTCCCCATGGTCGGTCTTCACCGGTTCGCCCGAGGCAAGTTATGCAGCCCTTGATCGGTACATCCGCCCGCACGTGATGGGGCGTCCCGTCTCAGAACGGACGTCGATAATGGAAAATGCGTCACGGTCTGTTGCCCATTGCACTGAGGCGAAGGCCGCTTTGGAAAGCGCACTTTTGGATTTGGAAGGTCGACTTACGGGGCAGCCTGTTTACGCGCTACTGGGTGGCAAAACGGCTGATAGCATCCCGCTCTCTGTCTCGATCGCCAATCCGGATTGGGCGCAGGATCTTGACCTTCTTGCTCAGTTAAGTGCAGACGGGGTCCGCATCGTGAAACTCAAAACCGGGTTTGCGGGTCATGCCTTTGACATGATGCGGCTCAAGGCATTGGCTGAGGATTGGCCTGAATTCGCGGTTCGGGTGGATTATAATCAAGGACTGAAACCCGCAGATGCGCTTGCGCAGGTACAAGACGTGGCAACGCTCAAACCCGATTTCATCGAACAACCGGTTGCGGCACCTCTTTACGATCTAATGTCGGAGATCCGAAACGCGATCGACGTACCGCTGTTGGCAGATGAAAGTGTATTTGGCCCCGAAAACATGACCCGCGCTGTGCGAGAGGGCATTTGCGATGGCGTATCGATAAAGATCATGAAGTCTGGCGGATTGACCCGCGCACAACAAGTCGCCCGGATGGCGCAGGAACACGGGCTATCATCCTATGGTGGCGATATGTTTGAGGCTGGCGTCGCGCATCTGGCCGGCGCTCACATGATTGCCGCGACACCGGAGATTACGTTGGGCTGTGAGTTTTACCAGGCCCGGTATTTCCTGCGCGAAGACATTCTAGAAGCGCCCTTCCCATGTGACGGTGGTGCAGTCTCGCTCTCTGACGCGCCGGGGCTGGGGATCCGACCGGATGTGGACAAGTTAAATCATTTTGCAAAGGCATTCAGCGCATGACTGACACAGGCAAAACAGTCGCAGTAATTGGCGCTGGAATTGTAGGGGTATCCACCGCGATCTGGCTGCAACGCGACGGGCACAAGGTGATCCTGATCGATCGCGACGGACCCGCCGCTGGCGCAAGCCAAGGTAACGGCGGGGTCCTGGCGTCGTGCTCGGTAGTTCCGGTGACTGTGCCTGGGCTTTTGGGCAAAGCGCCGGGCATGTTGTTGAGCCCCGACCAACCTTTGTTCCTGAAATGGAGTTATGTGCCGCGACTGCTGCCCTGGTTGGTCAAGTATCTGCGCACCGCCAACACCAAGACCGTGGAACGCAGGGCCGCAGCGATGACACCAATCATCGGTGACAGTCTTGCAGATCATGAAGCTTTGGCCGCAGGAACCGGGGCAGAACGATATATTGTGCCCACGGATTACCTGTATCTCTACAAGGATCGCGCGCATTTCGAAGGAGATGCGTTTGGATGGAAAGTCCGCGCAGAAAACGGGTTTAAGTGGGACCTCCTCGAAGACGAAGATTGGCGCGCATACGATCCGAACTTCGGGCCTAGCGTCTCCTTTGCCGTCAAACTGGGCAACCACGGTCGGATTAGCGATCCGGGCGCATATGTGAAAGCGCTGGCACGGCACGCTGAGGCGCAAGGTGCGCGCATCATCAAAGCAAACGTCGACGATGTCGTGCGCGAAGGCGGTCGCGTGACCGGACTACGCGCCGGTGGTGAGACGATAGCGTGCGACCTGGCGGTGTTGGCAACAGGCGCTTGGTCCGGCCCACTCGCCGGCAAATTCGGTATTACTGTGCCGCTTGAAAGCGAACGCGGTTACCACCTCGAACTTTGGGAGCCTTCGGTCATGCCCCGCGCACCTGTGATGGTGGCATCTGGCAAATTCGTGGCCACGCCGATGGATGGGCGCCTGCGTTTGGCGGGCATTGTCGAATTCGGCGGGCTGAACGCCCCGCCCTCTCGCGCGCCCTTCGCGCTGTTGGAAAAAAACATTCGCCAAGCTATGCCTGGGCTGACCTGGAAAAAAACGGTCGAATGGATGGGACACCGTCCTTCCATGGCAGATTCGCTGCCTGTGATTGGCGAGGCTCCGGGGCTCCAAGGAGCGATTGCTGCCTTTGGACATGATCATGTTGGCCTAACCGGAGGCCCAAAAACAGGACGAATTGTTGCGCAACTCGTCTCCGGCAAGCATCCAAACCTTGACCTAACTCCTTATTCTCCCGCACGCTTTGCGACGTGAGGGTGATTTCTGAAAACAACACCGACCACTCAACAGGGAGACTATCATGAAATCTGTAACCACTTTGATCGCAGGAGCTGCGACTGCGGCAGCGCTGAGCGCGCCGGCCATGGCCGAAACGTGGGATATGCCAATGGCCTATTCCGGGTCAAACTTCCATTCGGTGACGGGAGCAGAGTTTGCGCAGTGCGTGACCACGGGAACCGGCGGCGATATTTCCATCACGACGCATCCGGGCGGATCGCTTTTTGCGGGTGCGGACATCAAACGTGCGATCCAAACCGGACAGGTTCCGATTGGTGAACGCCTTCTGTCGGGCCACCAGAACGAAAGCGCGATTTTTGGGTGGGACTCAATCCCGTTCCTGGTGTCGTCCTTCGATGAACACGACAAGCTCTACGAGATTGCAAAACCAGCTGTCGAAGAAGTGTTGGCTGAACAGAACCTGACACTGCTCTATTCAGTTCCGTGGCCGCCTCAGGGGCTCTACTTCCGCGATGAAGTCAAAACCATGGAAGACATGCAGGGCGTAAAGTTCCGCTCCTATAACAACGCAACATCGCGCCTTGCGGAACTCACCGGCATGCTTCCGGTTACCATCGAAGCGGCCGAGATCAGTCAAGCTTTCGCCACGGGCGTTGCCGACAGCATGGTGTCGTCTGGGGCCACCGGTTATGACCGTAAAGTCTGGGAAAGCCTGAACTATTTCTACTCGGTCGATGCGTGGTTGCCACGCAACTACATCATGGTGAACTCTGATGTTTGGTCGGGTGTGTCCGACGCGAACAAGAACGTCATCCAGGCTTGTGCGCAGATGGCGGAGTATGCGGGCACCTGGCGCGCCAAGGAATATACCGGCTTCACGTTGGCCGGTCTGGCTGCGGGCGGCATGACTGTTGAACCAGCAAATGACGCACTGATGGCAGGCCTCAAAGACGTCGGCGCCACGATGACAGCCGAATGGCTGGAAGCGGCCGGTGATGCTGGTGCTGCGATCGTAGAGGCGTTCAACGCCCAATAATCACTGAGCACGAAACGGGCGACGCGAGGCAGCGTCGCCCATCCAATTCTCTCTCAGGTAGGACGACAAGATGACCGCTCTGCGTAAGGTGCTGGATTTTCTGTATGTGGCCGCGGGCGTCATCGCCGCGTTGTGCCTGATATCTATTCTCTCCCTGATCGTGATCCAAATGCTTGCACGATGGACAGGTGAGGTTTTCCCAGGCGCACCCAATTATGCAGGCTATGCCATGGCGGCGGCCTCGTTTTTTGCATTCGCAAACGCGCTGGGGCGTGGGGCGCACATTCGCGTATCGATCCTGCTTAACGCTGTGCCCAAGCGTATCAAATGGCTCCTGGAGATTTGGTGCTTTGGTCTGGGATCAGCGATCGCCGCGTATTTCACTTATTACGCCTATAACTTCGTCTATTGGTCCTGGAAGTTCAAAGACGTGAGCCAAGGACAGGACGCAACCGCGCTTTGGATACCGCAATCCGTCATGGTGCTCGGGGGCGGGCTGCTGACCCTCGCCCTGTTGGACAATCTGGTGCATCTGCTCTTACGCGGCGAACACCGTGTTGTGCGGGACACCGTTGGCGGCAGCGCGGAGTAAACAGTTATGACCGAAGTCTACGCAATCACGATCTTTCTCTTTGTTCTGTTTCTGCTTCTCGGCACCGGCGTTTGGGTCGGCCTTGCACTGATGGGCGTGGCCTGGGTTGGTATGGAACTGTTCACCACCCGGCCTGTCGGTGACGCGATGGTCACGACCATTTGGGCCTCCAGTTCCAGTTGGACGCTAACCGCCCTCCCCCTCTTTATCTGGATGGGGGAAATCCTGTTTCGAACCCGGCTGTCCGAGGACATGTTTCGAGGGTTATCGCCTTGGCTCGCGCGATTGCCCGGCGGGCTGGTGCATACCAATATCGTGGGTTGTACAGTTTTCGCAGCGGTATCTGGTTCATCGGCGGCAACGCTGACAACCGTCGGCAAAATGTCGATCCCGGAATTGCGCGCACGCGAGTATCCCGAGCGTGTGGTGATCGGAACGCTGGCAGGCGCGGCAACGCTTGGCCTGATGATCCCCCCCTCATTGGCGTTGATCGTATACGGTGTGACCGTGAACGAAAGTATCACGCAGCTCTTCTTTGCGGGCGTGCTGCCGGGCCTCTGTCTAGCGCTGATGTTCATGGGCTACGTTGCGCTCTATTCCAAGTTTGCGTCTGGTTGGAACCCCAAGCAGGAAACCGGCATGTCCTTTGCCGACAAGCTGAAGAATTCACGCTATCTGATCCCGGTGCTGTTGTTGATCCTGGTCGTCATTGGATCGATGTACACCGGCTATGCGACTGCAACTGAGGCTGCGGCCATCGGCGTGATTGGCGCCCTTGTGCTGGCGGCGAGCCAAGGTTCGCTGAACTGGGGCACATTCACAGAAAGCCTGATGGGCGCAACGCGCACATCCGCCATGATTGCATTGATCTTGGCAGGCGCGGCGTTTCTTAAACTGGCTATGGGTTTTACCGGCCTGCCTCGGGCGCTGGCTGATGGCATCGCGGCGATCGAGCTGACGCGCTTTCAACTGCTTATGGCTCTTTTGGTCTTCTACATCATCCTTGGTATGTTCTTGGACGGCATCTCCAGCGTGGTCCTGACCATGGCGGTGGTGGAACCTATGGTGCGGGACGCGGGCATCGACCTGATCTGGTTTGGGATCTTCGTCGTAGTTGTGGTGGAAATGGCGCAGATCACGCCGCCCATCGGATTTAACCTGTTTGTCTTGCAGGGAATGACCCATCACGAGATGGGCTACATCACGCGGGCAGCGTTGCCCATGTTCCTGATCATGGTGTTGATGTGCTTTATCTTGATCTGGGTTCCGGATCTGGCGCTTTGGCTACCAGAAACCATGCGGGCTGCCCCCGGTTAGTGTGCACAAATTGCATGCAACTCCGCCGTCTTAGTAGGTCAAGCGTCTGAACGAGGCAAAACCTTAGAAGCCAAAGACGTGCTAAGCGCGACACCACTCAACCCTGTCTGTCGCATAGCCACAATCAATTGCTCAGCCTGCAGAGCTGCGTCTGTCACAGTCGTACCCGCTTCGCGTATATTCGAAATGCAGTTTCGCGCGCTGTCCTGTGTCATCGCGGTGGGATGCTGGGTGATATAGACACCAAGGCTGTCCGCAGCAGAAAGGCCAGGACGTTCTCCAATCGCTATGACTACCGTCTCTGCACCCAAAGCCGCAGCGATATCGTCACCGACAGCCACCCGCGCATGCCGTGCGCAGATCACTTTTCCTATATTCAAACCCCGGGCTAGCAACCTTTGCGATAAGGCGATGACAAAAGCCGGACCGTTTAGGGCGACAGCGATGGCCGACAGCCCGTCTGCCAAAACAAGCGCGACATCGACAGGGTCTTCCGCGCCGAGTAAATCCCGTTCGGCTTGCGGCAATCGGCGTCCAAAATCCGGGCGTCGGATAAAGGCATCGCGTGTACCCGCCGTGCTGGTCACAGTCCGGCTATCAAGACCGGATTGCGTCAAAGCATGTTGAATAGCTGGAACATCCAATTCGGACAACACGGCCTCCCGCGCTCTGGCGTGATCCAGCGAAAACTGAAGAGATGTGGCTGTATCTATCGCGCGGCCACGCGGACCCAGAGTCAAACGGGCTTGGGTTAACGCAGCGATATCTTGTCGCTTGATGTTGTCTGGTTTGCTCATGCCGCGGGCAGTCGAAGATTTGCCAACGCATTTTCTAATGTTGGCAGCGCGACGTCCGGCGTACCAATGCCATGCGTTTCCATCCAAGTCACAAACTCTGGCGCAGGCGATTTTCCAAGCGTGTCTCGGATATACTGCGCATCGTGAAAGGACAGGGACTGATAATTCAGCATGATATCGTCCGCACCAGGCACTGTTATGACAAAATTCACCCCCGCCGCAGACAGCACCGTCAGCAAAACATCCATGTCCTCCTGATCCGCGTAGGAGTGGTTTGTGTAGCAAATGTCCACGCCCATCGGCAGACCTAAGAGCTTGCCGCAAAAATGGTCTTCCAACCCGGCGCGAATGATCTGCTTACCGTCAGCCAGATATTCCGGTCCGATAAAACCGACGACCGTATTAACCAAAAGAGGGTGATAGCGACGTGCGACCGCGTAGGCACGTGCTTCCATCGTCTGCTGATCCATGCCGTGATGCGCGTCTGCCGACAGCGCTGCACCCTGACCAGTCTCAAAATACATCAACTCGGCACCTTGCGGCGCGCGCCCCAAAGACCGGACAGCCTCATGCGCTTCATCCAGCATGGTGAGCGACACCCCAAACCCCTCGTTGGCCTTTTGAGATCCTGCGACAGACTGAAAAACCAGATCAACCGGAGCGGCGCGCTCCATCGCGGCCAAGGCGGTGCTGACATGACCCAGGCAGCAGTGCTGCGTTGGGATGTCCAGCTGGGTCCGAATAGCCTCGAGAACCTCACAAATACGCACATAGTCAGGCAGGCTATCTGTGGCGGGGTTAACGCCAATCACTGCATCGCCAGCGCCCATCAACAATCCATCAAGCGCCGATAACGCAATCCCACGGCTGTCATCGGTTGGATGATTAGGCTGATTGCGGGTCGAGAGACGACCAGACAGGCCAATTGTTGAGCGAAACCGTGTAACAATCTCAATCTTCGCGGAAACAGAGATGAGATCCTGTGCGCGCATTATTTTGCTGACCGCCGCAACCATTTCCGGGGTCACCCCCCATGCTATACCTGCCAAAGCCTTTCCGTCGTTCAAAGGATCAAGCAGCCAGTCCCGAAATTCCCCAACTGTCAGGGACCCAATCGGGGCAAAAGCCATCGGATTATGTTGTTCCGCGATCAATGCAGAGACAGCATCGCCCTCCACCTCAAGAACATCATCCAAAAATTCCGTTAGCGGCACATCCGCTAAACAGTGCTGTGCTGCCAGTCGCTCGATCGGGCCCTCTGCAGCCAATCCAGCCAGGACGTCCCCAGACCGTTCCGGCGAGGCTTTCGCAAGCAACGCCTTTAGCGATGAAAACTCGAACCGCGTTCCAGCGATATCCACTCGATAGACCATAGTGAAATCATGTGCATACCGGTTAGATCAGGACAAGCTTTGACATGTTGTTGGTCGAAAAACTTCGCAGAAGCCCATTACCAAAGCACCAATGCAAAGCGCTCAAGTCCAAAGGGTGTAATGATGTGAACATGGTGTCAGCCAGCACTGTGTCACGCATGTGCAGCACGTCCGTTGATTTCGACAGACAGGCCGAACTGCTTTCGCTAATGCCTGCCGCACGTTGCTAAGCTGCGCTATCAGACATCTTTATCGCAGAGGGCCAATCAAGACCGCACACGTAGGGATGGATTGGGTCGCCGATAAGTCGACACTTTGCAAAGCAAGACAGGCATTGGCAATTTGCCCGGTCGATGCGCCCGACGCGATCAAGCGTTGGACTTCGCTTCTCAACTGTTGGCTACGTGATTGGCGGGGTTGAAGGCCTGTCGGAGATTGAGAGGGCACGAACGCGCTATCGCCTGCGCCAGAGCTTATCTGCCCCGGCAAACGAGCTTCCGAGTTCAAATTTTGGGCTGCAGCTGCAGACACAAAACAGATCAATAGTAACGCGGTTAAACACCTCATAGTCGAAGGTTAACACTGACGATCTAGGTGTTCAATCGCTGGGTGTGTCGCGGTACTAACTAACTGGGCGTAAATGCGTTTACGTGTTGAATAAGGTCATCACACTGCTTCGGTTTCGCTCACACAATTCCAATCAAAATGATGCGTCAACAGGCAACGTCTGCAGCTGTCGATGTCGTTGAGATGCCTTTGGTCACTACCCTTTTAGGAACGTTTGCAAAACACTGACAATACCTGACCTGCCTGCTCACGAAGACCAACACAACTGAAACAAGACCGCCTTCAGATGAGCGCTTTAGGCCTGGATTTGCCCGCCCCAGACAAAACGCTTCCGCGCGCACATTGGCACCATACCATAGACTGGACCGGCGAGCCGGCCTGCTTGCAGGCTGGAACAGCCAATTCCCAGCTTGCGACGCCAAGACCGCAGGACCAGCAAACTTGACACCGTGTGGTGATCTGCGAACACTACTGGAACGAAATTCTTTAACGGTGCGTCATTCCACACCACAGGAGTGGCAAAACGAGTTCAAAATGACCGAGTCAAAGGACCTGACACCTACGGATAGCGAAAGAAACAGCAGCTTCGGAGCGCGTTTCGGAAACCTTGTGCGTTCTTACAGGGAAGACTTGGGCATGTCTCTCAGCGAACTTGCCATTCGTGTTTGGGACGACGTAACGCGCAAGGCAACGCTATCTCGCCTGGAAAACGGCAGGATCATCAACCCGCAGGCAAAGACAGTGCAACTTGTCGCCTTTGCACTCGACATTGATCAGGATGAGATTGATCGTCTCCATAACTCGTCAGACTCTCAATCCACTGATTTAGAACAACAAATTGGACAGTTGCCGCAACAAAGCCGAGATCAATTGGAAGCACTGGCGTCCAGGTTCGAGATCGGTGACGCGTACAAGTTCACGAACGACGAATTGCGCGTCATGCTCGAACGCAAAGCGGAGGAGTACAGATCCTACCGCAAGCAACTCATGCTTCTTGATGATCGGCAAGAAGAAATCATAGCCGCCAAAAGCGCGGCGAATGCAGCTGCCGAGAAAATGCAATTCGACCAAGTAGACCAACACCTTCAGGTCGCTGACAGATTACAAACACTGCTGGCTGTCGAAACAAAGGAAGCACGCGCCACCCATGCTTTGATGCGCGGCCTCGTCGATGATGCTTATTCGATTTTTGTTTCAGCCGCGGAAGCCCTGCGCGAAGCTGATCTGCGCGAAATGGCACTGCGACGCGACAAGTATTGCCAGCAGATGTTTCAGCACGACTTGAAATATGGCGGCAATGCCCTGCCGCTCGCCCTAGAGCTGCAGAGACCGGGCGTCATAGCGCTTGAAAACACCCCTTGGCATACCGAATGGGCAAAAGTTCTGTCGAACCAAGCCACGGTTATGGCGCGTCATGCAGATCAATCAAAGGATCCTCAATCAACCGAGCTGCTGCACGAAGCGGTTACGGCCTACCGCAAATTGCTGGAATACTACACCGCCGAAGAGATGTCAGACATGTGCGCGATGACCCAACAGAATTTGGCAGGTGCACTGTATCAGCTCTCGAAGAAGCCCGTTGAGGCCTCAAAACGATCTCGACTGCTTGAAGAATCCATCACGCTTTTGAAGGACGCTCTGATAATCCGACGCGAAGATCGGGTCCCGGACGAATGGGCGATGACGGTCCAAAACATGTCTATCGCGTTAAGAGAGCTTGGATGTCTGAAGGGCGGAGAAAGTGGCAGGCATTTTTTGAAGGAGTCGGTGAATGCGGGTCAAGCAGCACTAACGGTCCGGACACGTGACAAAAATCTATACGATTGGGCAATGACAAAAGAAAGCCTTGCAGCAACCGAGCATGAGCTTGCTATCCACGATTTGACCAACGATCGTCCGTCGCACTTTTCAGCTGCCAAAGCTCACATCGATGACGTGTTGCGAAATGTCGAAGAGAAAAGCGCCCCTGCAGTTTTTGCAAGGGCGCTCAAAGTTCAGAAAACGATTTCCACGTCTTATTCAAATGGACAAGTCTAGCGGACTATTTGTCAAGAAACGCTGGGCTTAACCCTCGACGACCGCGTCTTCGTCGCTAGGCACGGCTTGTTGTGCCAGTTCTTCTTCCTCCGGGAACATCTCACTGATCTGCTCAGGAGTGAAGCCTTGGCGCGCCAACTCGTAACGGCGGCGGAATTGTTCAACAAAATCAGCGCCTGCAGTCCGGTTTGCAAAGTGCCAATGACCTTCCTCAGCGCCTTCTACGATCATGGCCATCACAGCAAGCTCCATGGCTTCGCGCGTTGCAAAGATCTCAGGTTCGTTGCGAGAGAAGCCAGCTTCCAGCTCCAAAATCTCGTCCACGGCGATGAACCGGAACGCATCGCCCTGGAATCTGATGGAGTAGACGGTTTTGGTTGTCGTCACGGACGTAAGCACGCGGCCTGTCGATACGCTGACTGCACGCAAAGCGACGGTTACGATATCTTCGCGATACTCTTTAAATGCGCCGATACCCAAGTAGCGGGCGCCGGCACCACCAGTCACCTGGTTTGTGTCATACCCGACAATCGACCCTTCGATGAGAGTTCCTGCAAAGCGCAGAGGTGGCAGCGATGTCTTGCCGGTAAACGCTTGTTGGGTCTGTTCAATGATCGCCCGCTCGCGCAGGAGATTGTCGACCCGCGCTCGCTCGACCACGTTAAACCACGATCCACCACCTGCGGAGTCAACAACATCGGTCAGGATGTCTGCGCCACCTTGCGTAACCGCGCGGGATAGGAGGGAAAGGTTGTCACTGGTCTCGTTCTGACCTGTTCGATCAGGAAACGCGTACACAGCCACATCAATCGGCATGGAAGGTGGCGGCATACGCTCGAGCGTTAAACCAGTTGAGTTCGCTGCCATCAAATCCGCGTTGGCGCGGAAATCGTGGTCTGTTGGTTCCCCGACCCAGGCGCAACCCGAAACGGAAACGATAGAAAAAGCCAAAAATACTGCGCGATTTACAATCTTCATACTGTCCCCCAAAACGGGTGCCTGTTATTTGCTTTAGTTGTCGACCACTACATCAGGCGAGTCCGGTCCAAGATCACCAATAGGGATGACAATGGTTGGCCCACCAACGTTCGTGCCGCCAATTCCAGGGATCTGCGGTGTGCCCGGAGCACCGCCGTCACCACCTCCACCGAGCCCGCCAACTGTGGCTGTTCGCTGTGCGTCGGCGAGGCCAAACAGGAACGCTCCATTAT
This sequence comes from uncultured Aestuariivita sp., assembly GCA_964402685.1. GTDB lineage: Bacteria > Pseudomonadota > Alphaproteobacteria > Rhodobacterales > Rhodobacteraceae > Aestuariivita. The sequence continues at coordinate 84,070 of CAYODE010000002.1, forward strand.
CCGGAAACCCGCCAAAGTTTGGGTTATTGAACTGGAAGTTTAGGTTGTCTGCGTTAGCAGGAACCGCAAACACTCCTAAAGTTAAGGCACAAACACTCAATAACTTCATTGATACATTCCTTTTCATAGGCCCTCTACTAGCACCCTGGTTATGTATTGAAAGTGTATTTTCGCTCCAACGGATTGTCAGACCGCAATTTGTGGCCCATACGCAACGCGATAACGGCTATATCTTGTCAAAAACATGACAGTTCTGCCTCGACGACCGGATTGTTGACACAATTCTGAGTCAGAACGTCAAAACTGTCGTCGCGCTTCCCGGGCGAATGATAACGTTGCCGCCACTGTCGCGGCCAACCAGAGCATTTACCGGCTGATCCAGCCCACCCTGAATGACCCCCACCTGCAATCGGTTCGTACCGTTGATTTGAGCATTCAAGTTGTTAACCGGGCCGCCATTATTCAAATTTAACTCATCGACCACGGTCAAATTCGTCTCACGTCCAAATCCGAACTGAGCAACGCTGACATCTGTGTCATTTCCAAAAACATTGACGTTGGATTGGTGAAGAGCGCCAACTTGAAGGGTGCCGACGTTGTTGCCAGACCCCACAATGCTGATGCTGCTAGAATTCTTGAGCCCAAGCTGCGCTGTTCCGGCGACATTACGCCTTCCAGCGACCCGCGTGAGCGAGACATTGCCGTATCCAATTTGAGCTGTCGCCATAGCATTGGCTGCGCCAACGGCTGCATGTAAACTCGCGTTTAGTTCGCCGGATTGCACTGTAACCTGTCGGTTTTTTGCGCCTGTCGAAAGCTGGACGGCGCCGTTCAATGTGCCGCTTTGACTTATGTATTGCTGGCCAGGCACTTGGCTGGCTGCAGCATTTACTGCGATGTTGGAGTTGCCGACTTGAGCGATGAAAGCGTCTTGTGCGGCGGAAGCATTTGTCGAAGCGGTGAAGACAACTGCGGAACACAATGGCAAAAATATAAGCTTACGGAACATAACTACGGGTACTCGCGAGAAAAACGAACATAGAGTTCTGGCGGCGAACCGCCAGAACAGTGTTTAGTTTTCGGATAACCCTAATATATCGGGTTGTGCGAAACGTAACTCTTTACGATTAGCGTAACTCTTTACGATTCAGGCTGAGCCTAAGCTATTAGGGCAACGCCGCTCCAACGGTGAACGCACCACCGAAAGGCCCATTGACCGTTGCACCGAAGGCCGGCACACCCAGAGGTGTGATGCTCAGCGCTGCTGTCGGAGCAGGCTGCGTTCCATCGATCAAGCTGCCGAATGGGTTAGCGCTGTCTTGCGACCAGTTGATCGCAACGTTGTCATCACCTTGCTGCAGGATTTGCTGGTTAGCACCGCGGCCTGGGAAGAGGCCAAAGATAGCATTGTTGTCCAGCGCGACGTTGATCGCGGTGTTGTCGTCACCTTCTTGAATGACCAGCGACTCGTGGTCGACATTGCCACCACCGACACCAAAGATCGGTCCAAACGGCGCAGTTTCTGCCAGCTGGTATGACCATGCTTGGTTGCCGTTACCGTCTGCGATTTGAACTGCAATCTGATCATCGCCGTTCTGATAGATGACCTGAGTGTTAGGATCAGGTGTGAACGTGTTGAACGACAGGTTTGCCGCTTGGTTGTCATCGCCCAGCTGCGTGATGAACGCGTCTTGAGCAGATGCAGCGCCGGCCAGTGCGATGATCGCGGCCGAGAGGTACAAAGTTTTCATGGTTA
>CAYODE010000003.1:0-40691 GCA_964402685.1 uncultured Aestuariivita sp.
ACCGGGGTTCACAGTCATCACGCAAACCAGATCCATCAGGTCCAAGAGATCTGTCACAGCGTCCGCTGGTGTGCCCGGATTGAGAGCGACCCCCGCTTTCATGCCTGCGCCACGGATGGCTTGCAACGTCCGGTGAATGTGTGGACCCGCCTCAACATGGGCGGTCAAGATATCTGCGCCAGCTTGGGCAAATGCATCGATATAGGGATCCACCGGTGCGATCATCAAATGGACATCCATCACCGTTTTGACGTGCTTGCGAAAAGCGGCAACAGCGGGCGGGCCAAATGTCAGGTTTGGCACAAAATGACCGTCCATAACGTCAACATGGACCCAATCCGCGCCTTGATCTTCGATGGCTTCGATTTCAGCCCCGAAATTCGCGAAATCAGCTGAAAGGATAGACGGTGCGATCTTTACGCTGCGATCAAATGACATCGGGTTCTCCTTCGGCTGGTAGGCAGTGCGCGTGATATAGACCGCTCGATCCGGAAACGGTAGGGCTTTGGTTTAGGTAAACTACGCGATGGAGCGCTATGGGGTCGATTACTTTGCATGCGCCGGAACTCTCGGAATTGACGCGCCTTTCTGAGTTGTGTCTGCGGTCCAAGGCCTTTTGGGGTTATGACGCTGATTTTATGGCGGCTTGTGTGGACGAGCTCACATTGCGGCCTGGCGACTTAGAAAGGACCAAAATCGTAGTCGCAGAACAGGACCGTGCTGTTGCAGGCGTCGCGCAAGTGTCTGTTGCAGATGAGAATGCAGATCTGTTGAAGCTCTTTGTCGACCCGGGTCATATGGGCAAAGGCATCGGGACGGTATTGTTCGATTGGGCCGTCGAAACGGCTCGCGCACAACTTGCAGACAGACTTGTCATCGAAGCTGATCCGGGTGCGGAGCCATTCTACCTGAAACGGGGCGCAATCCGTGTTGGCGAGGTGCCATCAGGTTCAATCACCGGGCGGGTCTTGCCGTTGATGCACATTCGGCTTTAGCCGCCGCGGCCCAAAGGCAACTTCTCCAAAACATGAAAGAACCCATCCTCGTCCTCGCCGACAAGCGCCAACTCTCGAATGATTAGCGGGTGGGGCAGGTCCGGTTTGAGGTGTCTATCGAGCGCCGCTTCGACCTTTGAAAGGTCGTCTTTCGGAAGTTTGCCGGTCAAGGTGATGTGAAACCGGAATTGATCCATCACGTGGGGGTATCCCCATTGTGCCAAATTGGCTTCCTGCGGGGCTGACAGGTTAGCCGCGCGCCGCCGCTCCAACTCTTGGTCCGAGGCGGGTGCACGAAAGCCATCAAGCTCGCGCACAACTCGCGCTGCTGTCGCGTTAAGCTCCGTTGTCTCACCAATCGGGGTCAACGCCAGAAAGCGGCCAAGCCGGGTAATCTCCAAACCCGAAAGGGTCAAAGGCGAAATGTCAGCAGCCAGATCTTTCGCGACACGCGATAGGGCACCTTGTGTTTTCCCGCTGCGCAACCGAAACGGCGGTTTGATTGTCGCGTGCAGCCCATAGCGCCGGGGAACAGCAGTCACAGCCGAAACAGGGCCAACACCGTTGTTTAGTTCTGGGTGCGCAACGGTCCGGCTCGACGTGATATCCCACCCGAGCCAGGCAGTGGAAAACTGCGCCCAAACATCGGCTTGGTCAGGGATAAAGTAGATAGCAAAACGGGTCGGCGTCATAAGTACGGCTCCTTCCGACGGAGCTGTGACGGTGTTTTGTGACGGTTATGTGACAAGAGGCTGCGCGGTTTAGGCGCGGTAGAATAAATACCGGTCCGGTGCAATGGTGTCAGGTCCATTGATCTGCTCAAATCCGACAAGCGGTTGACCTGAAACCAAAATCCCTCCGGGCGCCATCACTTTTGCCAAAGGAACGGACAGTTTGGCTGCCTCTGCGACATCTTTTTCCTTCACACCGAATCCAAGGTCGTAATGGGCCAGTTGGATTTGCGCACCCAAACTCTCCAATTTGAGCAGCATGGGTTCCGCCTCTCCTTCGAGGAAGTCTTCCGTGGGCGGAATACAGGACGGATGTGGCTGTAACACACGGTCGATCACCCAGATCCGTCGCTCGGGCATGATCTCACGCAGGTGGTCGTAGGTGCGGCCATTGCCCAGACCCAAGTCCAGGACATCGCCTGGCTGATCTTTGATCAGCTCGGCAGCCCAGTTGAGACCGTCGCGTTGCGCGCTGAGGCGGCGAAGCATGCTGTCTAACCGGCTCATACAAGGTCTCCTTCAGAGATGCGCCATGGTTGCGCCGGGCCGGACAGAAACATGTCGACCAGACGAGCGCAGAAAGACCAGATTGCGGGATCGTGTACAAGGTGGTGTGTCAACAACCCTAGTGGTTCGCCTGCATCCGTCACACCGTTTCGCCGCTCCCGTAGCAACTGTATGATCCGCGAGACCAACAAGGCCTCGTCGATCAGGCCGCGCGTTCCCTTCCAATCAACAGGATCGATATGGGTGTTGATCTGCTTTAACCCTTCCGCGGCCCAGAGGTTCTGGCGCGGTGTGGCCGTGGACAAAACGCGATATCCGAGCACGGGCAATACCGCGATCAGTTCTGGTGAAATCCTGTTCCAAGGGGGTACGAACACCGGTTTTAACCTCGATCCGAAAAGCCCGTGAAGTTTGCCAAATCCACGTTCTGCGTCCTCGCGCAGCGCGTCCAGCGGACGGTGTGCGCCGAACTCTGCCTTCTTTTGGTCTGCGGGCGCGTGGTTCTCATGCGCCCAGCCGTGCACAAGGGGGATCAGATCCGATGTTCCGGCTAGGAAATCCGAGAGTGAGTTGTCGGCATGGGCGGGGATGACCGCGATGTGAACCGGTAGCTCTGCATTTGCGGACATGCGCGCCAATTCCCGCAGCGCAGGCGTTTCCGATATCGCATCATCATCGCGCCACCAGAACGGGAGGCTCAGCCCCTCCGATTGCCAAATGCGCAACTCATTTTGCAAATGCGCCCAATCGGTCATCGCAGACGACTCACCAGTTTTTCCGCGATCCGCACTGTTTCGTCGGCACCGTCCATAGAGACACCATAAGACGAGCGGCGTTCGGTTGTCGCCAGCTGCACTACCCGATCCGCCAAGACAGCGGGCGTTACATCTGCAGTGGTTAGCACATCAAATCCTGGCAGCGCTGCGATGCTCTTTGCGCGCAACGATTGTTCAACCTCACCCCCATCATCAAACGGGATTAGAAGGGCCGGAATGCCGGTTTGAAGGAGATCCATAGCGGTATTGTAGCCTGCCAAACTGACCGAGCATACGGCATGGTTGAGCATTTGCCGAAAATCTGAACGGGCGGCTTCGACGTGCACGTTTGGAGGAGCTTCGCCTTGAAGCTCCTGACACAAAGGACTTGGGTTTGTGCCCCCGACCAAAAGCCGCCACGTTAGCTCTGGTGTCAACTTGGCGGCTTCTAGCGCCGTTCGAAATACGGGCAGACCGACGGCACCGCCGCCCGCACTTACGAGAACTTCGCCCGAACCCGCCAGAGTGGGATGCGGCGTTGGCGCGGGCTGCGTAACGAACCCGGTGTATCGCAGTTTGCTTCTCAGTTCGTTTGAGACAGGCCAACTGATCTCAAGTGGGATGGCAGCCTCGTCAGAATGCACAAGCACCCAATCATAAAACGCTTCGATCACCTGTTCTGTGCGTTCTACCTTGGCGGGTTTGGACGGCGGAGCCAGGATATCGCGGATCGAACAGAAGATTTTGGGTGGATTGGGTCGCTCTTTGGCTTTTTCCAAAAGGGTGATGAATTCGGTCGACAGAACCCGGCGACCGAATGGAAAAAGCTCTGTGATAAGAACGTCCGGCGCTTCCTCCAAGCGTTTCAGCAAACCCAATGTACGTTGGGCCAGATAGTCCGCGTCAGCCGGTGTGCCGTCCGCTGTGAGAAGCGTGGTGAAGTTGGTTCCATCTGATTTCAGTGGTGGAAGTTGAACAAACTCGATCGCGTCCACGTTCAACCCTGCAACCGGTGTACCTCCGGATGCCAAAGTCACGCCGTGACCCGCCGCCGCAAAGCTGTTGGCCAGCGTCAGCGCCCGGCGCAAATGACCGGTTCCCAAAAGATGTGTGACGACGATCAGGACGTTCATTTGTCCTATCTCTCAACCAGGCGAATGGGGGCAGCTCCATGAACCTGCAAAACAGGAGCCAGCTCCAGCACAAACAGCCTGTTGCGCTTAATCTGGAATGGCGCGGGGCCCTCAAAATTCCATCCGGTTGCACGGGCCATCAGAACGCGCATGATCCCGATATGGGTCACAGCAACAGTATCGCGGCTCAGGGATTGAAGCCATGGTTCTAGGCGCGCCCAAACCTCTCTCGGGCTTTCACCATTTGGCGGACGATAGTCCCAGCCCCAGTCCTCGATGTCCCGAAACCCCGAGTTTGCATCGGCTTTCAGTTCAAGCCCTTTCTGGCCTTCCCAATCGCCCCAATTCATCTCGGTTAATGCTAACACAGTTTCAGGCGAGCGCCCGCTCACCAGTTGGGCAGTGTCTTGTGCGCGCAACAGTGGACTAGCCACCAGTTCGGCCGCGCCCCATGGACTGGGCAGTGTTAGCCGGGCCAGATCGCGGCGTGCGTCATCATCCAATGCAATGTCGCTGCGCCCCTGTATTTGGCCCGCACGATTCCAGGGCGTGTGCCCGTGTCGGAGAAGTGCCAGTTTCGTCATGTGGCCTCCTGTATGAGAGGTCCCAGTGTTTCTTGCAAAATCCGCACAGCCGCAGGTCTGAGATGTCTTGTTCGAACATAATTCTGTGCGTCGCGACCCAGTTGCACGCGCATGGTGTCATCTGAGAGCAATTTATCCAACGCAACGGCCAGACCACGCGCTCCGGTTTCGATTGATGGATAATTGCCGGGTGCCAAGACATCGCAGACACCTGGCCGGTTTTGCGCAAGAACGGGCAGGCCGGCTGCTTGCGCTTCTAGGTATACCATACCAAAGGCTTCGTTCACCCCGGGCCAAAACAGTAACGAAGAGCTGGCATAGACTTCAGCCAACGCGACCGGGTTCAAGACGCCTAGAAATTCGACCCGATCCCCAAACGGTTTGAACAAGGTTTCCACATCTACTCGTGCATCCCCGTCGCCGGCAATGTTCAACGCCCAATTCGGTGACCGCAGGAGGTGCAGTGCCTCGGCAATCAATTGATAGGAGGCCAGTTTATCCCCGTGCCGCATCATACCAACGGCCAGCATCGGGCCATTGCAGGAAGCTGGGTTGGGCAACGTATCGCGATCCAAAAAAGGTGGCAGTTCGACGATATGCTGTTGGCCAAAACGATCTCGCTCAAGTGCGATCAAATCTTCATTCGTGACATGAAAGATTACGTCCGCTGCGTCGCTGGCGTCGTGAGCCGCCTGTGCGAACTTGGCCCATGGTCCCGTAAGCCTCGATTTTGCCCGACTAGCTTCAATCTGAATATAGGGGATGCGAAGTTCTTTGCTCACACAAGGCCCGATCAGATCCGGCGCTTTATAGTAATTGTGATAAGTCACCCACATCCCGGCATTGGGCAAATCCTGAAGGATGCGCGCGCGTTCGGATTGAGCTCGCTTGAAAAGATCCTGCTGCGCCTCCTCACTTCCTTCAGGTTCAAAACTGCGCAGTTCCGATGCCAATACCATCGGCGCTTCGAACGTTTCAGACAGCGCCGACATAAGATTTCGAGCGATCTGACGGTCTCCTGATGGGGTCGGATGGTTTGGTGTCTTCAAGGGAGCGTAAAAGGCGATGGGCCTCATGTCCCGTCCCCAACTAAGTCTGTCAACCGCTGCGAGAGGTGCACGATGCCCGGTTGCATCAGGAAGTCCTTGGTCAGCCGGCCGTAAGCTGCGTGCGCTAGTTTTTCAGCCAAAGCAGGCTCTTCAGCCAGTGATAACATCGCACGGGCCAACGCCTCAGGCGCGTCCTGAACCAGCAGGCCATGCGTTCCGCTGTCTATGAACTCCGGAATGGCGGAAACCGGTGTCGACAGGATTGCGAGTTTCTGAGAGGCCGCTTCCATCAACACATTCGGCAAGCCGTCGCGATCTCCGTCCTCGGCGATACGACTTGGCAAAACAAATAGGTCAGCGGTTCGCATGGCTGCGATCACATCTGGCTGGTCGCACGCGCCGCGCCACGTGATCCTATCCGCGACGCCGGCCAAACGCGCTTGCTCAGCCAACGCGTCCAACAATCCGCCACCGCCAATATGGGTCCAATGCCAATCCAGATCCCGAGGTAGTAAAGCCAAGGCGGCGATAAGTCGATCGAACCCTTTCTTTTCAACCAAACGGCCAACAGACATCATGTGAAAAGGATCACTGGGGCTGCGAGGGCGGCGATCGGGTGGATCGGGAAACCGACCCAGGTCTAATCCGTGATAGATTAGGTTGATCCGCGATGGATCGGCAGAAAGATCCCTCAAATGCTGCGCACCAAAGGCGGTGCAGGTGGCGCCAAATTGGGCACCTGAGTGGGCGGGGTCCAGTTTTTCACGCAATTCCCATTCGGGTGACGTCCATATGTCTTTGGCATGCGCGGAAAAACTCCAAGGCAGGCCACGCATGATCGCCGCGTATCTTGCAACAGACGCGGGCGTATGCAGAAAATGCGCGTACAGGCCTTTGGTTCCTGCCGGCAGCTCGGTTGCCAGAACACAGGCCTGTCCAAACCGACGAATACGATTATGCGTTGGATCGCGGCGCAGATCCTTGCGCCAGATGTCGTAGGCTTTTGCATATCCCGGTAAATGGCACGCGTTGTCCCGGGCGTTTTCAACACGGCCAGGTTCCTGCCACAGATACTCAGGCAGGTATCTAACCCGCGCATTCAAACGATCATGCAAGGGATGGGTTTTCGTGTCGGTTGGAAATCGCAGGGACCAGATGTCAAAGCGGTGGCCCGCTTCTTCAAGTGCGACAAGCTCTTGTGCAATGAAGGTTTCCGACAGGCGTGGCCACCCTTTTACCACGACCGCCAGGGGCGGGGTTTGATCAGTCATTCGGCGGCGCAGCTCGCGCTGTCTGCCAAGAGGGCACGGACCCTCGCGTTCACTGTATCAAGCCCATCTAGTAACCCGTCAACAAAGGCTGCTGAGGGCGGGCGTTGATGAGGTAAAGCCGCAATCGCGGCAATCATCGCATCCGCGGTCAACCCATCTCGTTTTTCGTCCAGCATGCGGCACAATCCCAGTTCTTCCGCCTTGGACGCGCGGATGTATTGTTCCAGCCGTGGTACACGGCGTGGCAAGATCACAGCGGGTTTGTCGAATGAGAGAACCTCGCAGAACGTATTGTACCCGCCCATGCAGATGACGCCCTTGGCACCGGACAAGAGCGTTTCCATCTCTGATTCAAAACCATTGGTGTCTACGCGTCCGCCCAGTTTCATTGCGCGCTCTTCGAAGGCGCGTCGCGTATCGCCCGACAGAAAGGGACCATATACGATTTTGGCCGGCGGGCCGAGGTTGGGGTCCTTTTCATAGGCCTGCAGAACCAAATCAACCAAGGTCTCACCATCTCCGCCGCCCCCTGGTGTGACCAGAACATAAGGCTCGTCGGGTGGGGTCGCCTCTTCCGGGACAGTGCGACGCAAATAGCCGGTCCAATGCATCCGCGCACGCGCAGCCGCACTCAAAGGCAAGCCTTGCGTCGGGTCATAGATCGACTGCAAGCCGTAGATCCAGATATCGTGATAGAACCGCTCAGTGGCTTCAACGGCCCCTTTTCGTTCCCATTCAGACGCGAGGACTTCTGGCTCATCCAAAACCTCCCGCAAACCCAAAACCATTTTGGTTTTGCCCTGGGCAAGCAGTGTTTCGAGTGTTGGCAACAGTTCACCGCGAAAGCCTGTCGGCTCCTTATCGACAATCAAAAGATCTGGGTCGAATTGCTCCACCGCGGATTGGATCAAACCTGAGCGCAGGTTAGTCGTCGCTTCGATGTCCGTTCCCATCGTTGCCGATGCATAAGAACCATCGGCGAGTTTGGTCACACCGGGTAATCTGAGGTGGTCAACACCTCGGGGGAAGGTGAACCGACCCGCGACGGGAGAGCCTGTCAGAATCAAGGCCGAAGCCGTCGGATCGGCTTCGGTGATCGCCGTAGCCAATAAGCGCGATCGTCTCAAATGGCCCAGTCCGAACGTGTCATGACTGTACAGCATCACTCGTGGAGGGTGTTTTGAGAACGAAGAGGAGAGTGTCGCCTGCGCCATAACTTGCTCTTTTTGTCGGGCCGCGGCCTTACAATCTCATGTCCGAGTCGGATTTACCAAACATTCCTTTAATATCATAAAGGATGGCTCCAGGTTTTCCAAAACTTCGGATCTGTTTAGGACCCATTTTTTTGAATTCGCTATGGGCAACCGCCAAGATGATCGCGTCATAGGCATTGGTGCTGGGCGCTTTTATTGGATTTATGCCGTATTCTTGAGAAACCGATGCTGCGTCGATCCAAGGGTCATAAAGATCTGCGGCAAGCGAGTAAGCCGTCAATTCTTCGATAATATCTGCGACGCGGGTGTTACGCGTGTCCGCGCAGTTTTCCTTGAACGTGAACCCCAACACCAAAACTCTTGCTTGGCTCAGATCTGTTTTTCGCGCCAAGAGAGCTTTGATCAACTCTTGGGTAACGTGGCGGCCCATACCGTCGTTGATCCGTCGCCCAGCGAGGATCACTTCAGGGTGATACCCCAACTGCTCGGCGCGATATGTCAGGTAATAGGGATCAACCCCAATGCAGTGCCCGCCGACGAGCCCCGGTTTGAAAGGCAGGAAATTCCATTTGGTCCCTGCAGCTTCCAAAACTTCCAACGTGTCCAAACCTAATCGAGAAAAGATCAGGGAGAATTCGTTGACGAGTGCGATATTCAAATCGCGCTGCGTGTTTTCGATAACTTTCGCTGCTTCGGCGGTTTTGATCGATGAGGCGCGGTGCAAGCCGGCTTTAACCACAGGTGCGTAAATCCGCTCCACACGGTCCAAGGTGTCTTTATCCTGACCGGCGATAATCTTCACCACGTTTTCGAGGGAGTGTTCCGCGTCACCGGGGTTCACACGTTCTGGTGAGTAGCCCAGTGCGAAATCCGCGCCTGCGTCCAATCCACTGGCCGCGGCGAGTTCTACGCCGCATACCTCTTCGGTCACGCCGGGATAGACCGTTGATTCCAAGATCACCAAGGCACCAGTTCTCAGATACGGTCCGATTGCCTTGCACGCCGCACGAATAGGCCCCAGATCCGGTTTGCGCGCATCTGTAATCGGTGTGGGAACAGCAATGATGAATGTGCTTGTACCTTCCAGGTCGGAAGATGAGGTTGTGAAATGAGCTGCGCTGTCAGCCAGAGACGCGGCCGAAACCTCGCCGTTTCGATCAAACCCGTCAGTCAGAGCTGCGATATGCGCTTTATCGGTGTCGAACCCAACTACGCTAAACCCAGCTCGCGATAACGCCACCGCCAAAGGCAGCCCAACATATCCGAGCCCGAGGACTGCAATCTTAGGTTCACGTGACGGGTTGGACATCTGAGCCTGCCGTTTCCATGTGAGTGTTTAACTTGCCTATACGCTCGAAGGCAGAGCAACGCCAGTATGCCTTGCGTCGCTTGGCACACACTCAGCACTAAGCGAATTGCGTCAATGCCCATGGTGAATTAGCGTGACCCAAAACAAACAAACGGGATCGCGGTTCATGCCATTGGTGTTATTAAGATTTCTTCTGATAGCGGTTCTAACGTTTGCCGGGCCCGTGACCTATGCGCAAGGCTTGACAGCGTTGAGCTCGGGCAATTCAAGCTCCGCCAGTTCTGAGCCATTGGCAGACGCGATCTTGCAAGCCGCCGAACAAGGTGTGGCCGTGGTGGTTGTAGATCCCGCCGGGCAAGTCATCGCTGTCAGCGGGGAGACGCCGCCCGAGCCCGAAGAGGAAGTGTCCATGATGGGCAGCGCCTCGGTTCTGATGAAGGCACAAGAACGCGCGGCGAACTTCCGCAGCACGCTGTTTGAACGCCTCGAAGCATTGCCCAATTCGATCACAGAAGTAGCGTTCATCCTACGGGCAACCAGCCCGGATGGGCGCATCATGACCTATGTTGAGGCGCTTGGTTATTCGATCTTGCTTTTCGTTCTTGCCCGTTGGCTGACAACAGAAATCTACGGCAAACGTATCGCCAAGCGGTTTGTCGTCGCGCGGATTAAGGAAGCGCCAGAGGGCTATTCGGAAAAGATGCCCTTCCTCGTCTTTCGGTTTTTCATGGGGGTGACTGGCACTCTGGTGTCGATGCTCATTGCCTATACCATTGGATTTCTCATCTTTGGTACGGTCGATGATGTGTCGCTGCAGTTTACCATTGCTGCCATCTACGGCGCATATTTCTTTTGGGCGGTGCTGTCAGACGTCTGGCGCATGATCCTGTCGCCCTATCTTAGCCAGTACCGTATACCCCGGTTTTCAGACAGGGACGCGCGCCGGTTGTACCTCTGGGCAATTTATGTCGCGTTGGTCGATTTTCTGGTTGTGGCTATCTCTGCCTGGTTGGCCGATTTCGGATTGAACTACAATCTCTATGCCATTGTTTACGGCCTCCTGTCCTTGGGTGTGTTGCTCCTCAACATTCTCATGATTTTGGTCAATCGCCGGGCCATCTCAGGCGCCATTCGCAATAGTCGCGAAATGATGGAACTCCCATGGAGCACGCGGTTCATCATCTATGCGTGGGCCCCCGCGGTGATCGTATACTTCATCTTTGGATGGCTCAAATTGGCTGGCGATCTGGTATTGGAACGCCCGGTATCCATCCCGATGATCGCTGGCGCGTATATGGTGTTCTTGTCCATTGTCGTGGTCTACGGGATCATCAATTACGTGATCGAACGGTACTTCGAGCGCAACCGGGCGCTGCGGGAACTCAACGCTGCAAGCGAAGAACCCGAGGAGAGCGGTGTATCTTTCGAAGAACCGGTTGTTATGCCCACCACCAGTTTGACGACCTATGAAGCCCTTGCTCGACGGGTTTCTGGTATCCTGGCCTTTGTCGCAGGCAGCTACGCGATGCTGCAGATCTGGGACGCTGAAAACGTCATTCTGAACGACGCAATGATCGACCGTGGGCTTGATGTAATCGTCATCATGTTCATCGGCTACATCATCTACCACGCGATCCGGATATGGATCGACGGCAAGATCGCCGAGGAAACCAGTGACATGCCCGAGGCTGAGTTGGGCGATGAAGGGGGCGGCGCCTCTAGCGCCAGCCGGTTGGCGACACTGTTGCCACTGTTCCGGAATTTCATGTTGGCCATCGTCGTTGTGTCGATTGGGCTTATCGCGTTGCTTGAATTGGGCATCAATGTCAGCCCACTTTTCGCGGGCGCAGGTGTTGTTGGTCTGGCTGTTGGGTTCGGCGCGCAGACACTTGTACGAGATATCTTTTCAGGCGCGTTTTTCCTCGTCGATGACGCGTTTCGCAAAGGGGAATACATCGACATTGGTCAGGTAAAGGGAACGGTTGAAAAAATTTCGGTTCGATCCTTTCAGTTACGCCACCACCTTGGTGCTTTGCACACCATTCCTTTCGGTGAAATCCAGGTGTTGACGAACTATTCTCGCGACTGGGTGATGATGAAACTGCCGCTGCGCGTCACCTACGACACTGATGTCGATCGGGTTCGAAAGCTTATCAAAAACCTTGGGACGGAACTTATGGAAGATCCGGTTGTCGGATCCAGCTTCTTGCAGCCGTTGAAAAGCCAGGGCGTGATTGAAATGCAAGACAGCGCGATGATCATTCGCGTCAAGTTCATGACCAAACCGGGTGACCAATGGATCGTACGTAAACGCGTCTACCAAGACATCCGCAATCTGTTCGAGCGAGAAGGCATCAAGTTCGCGCACCGAGAGGTCACGGTGCGCCTTGCCGACGAGAACGCCGAAGATCTGACGCCGAAGCAGCGTGAAGCGGTTGCCGGAGCTGTTGAGGCGGCCATTGACGAGGATATTCTCGACGAAATGGGACCAGGCGGCGACGACCGGTAATCGGGGCGACACAAGCCCGGGAACGGCAAAAGGCAGTGGCGTCAGTCCTCGTAGGGATCCAAGCTGTCACGCAAACCGTCGCCTAGGAAGTTAAAGGCCAGCACAACAATAATGATCGGAAGCATCGGGATCGCTGTCCACGGGTAGATCTCGATCGAGGCGAGGTTTTGCGCGTCGTTCAGCATCACACCCCAGCTGACCGCGGGAGCGCGCAGACCAAGCCCAAGGAAACTGAGCGCGGTCTCTCCCAGGATCATCGCTGGGATCGACAGCGTGGCCGAAGCAATCAGGTGACTTACGAAGTTAGGCAATAAATGGCGTCGGATGACCCGGCCAGAGGATGCGCCCATCATTTCTGCGGCACGCACGTATTCCTCTTCCCGTAGACTTAGGAACTTCGCCCGGACAGCGCGCGCTAGCCCCGGCCAGTCCAATATCCCGAGAATGACCGAAATAATGAAAAACACCGCCACCGGTCCCCAATTCGACGGGACAGCTGCTGACAGCGCCAGCCACAACGGCAGTTCAGGCAGAGACCTGAGGATTTCGATCGTCCGCTGGATCACCCAATCGATCTTGCCGCCGAAATACCCGGCAATGGACCCAAAACCGATGCCCAGCAAGAAAGAGACACTGATCCCGATCAGACCGACTGTGAGAGAGAGCTGAGCACCATAGAGGATGCGGCTGAACACATCGCGCCCTAGTCGGTCTGAGCCGAACAAAAAGATCGTCGATCCAGCCGAGGCACAGAACAAATGCCTGTCTGTTTTGAATAGCCCAGCCAGACGATATTCACCCCCGCGGCAGAAAAACTGCAATGGCATCGGCCGAGTGGTGTCGGTCTCATATGTCCATTGGTAATTCTCTAAGTCCGCGATGGCCGTTCGCGGGTACACAAATGGCCCGACAAAATCGCCCTCGTGGAAGAACTTCACTGTCTGAGGCGGGGCATACAAGTGATCTGCGTTGCGTTCGTTTGGAGTGTAAGGCGCGATGAACCCCGCGAACGGCAACATCAAATATGAAAACAACAGGAAGATGCCGGATATCAAGCCTAGCTTGTGGCGGCGAAATTTGCGCCAGACCAAAAGCCAGTTCGGCGCATCCATATCTGCGCGTTCGATCCGGTTGATGTTTTCATCCGGATCATAAGGGGCGTCGTCGACGTAGCGACCGTCCGGTAGTTGGCTCATGTCTCACGTCCCCCGTAGCGGATACGCGGA
This sequence comes from uncultured Aestuariivita sp., assembly GCA_964402685.1. Lineage (GTDB taxonomy): Bacteria > Pseudomonadota > Alphaproteobacteria > Rhodobacterales > Rhodobacteraceae > Aestuariivita. The sequence continues at coordinate 13,284 of CAYODE010000003.1, forward strand.
TCCAAAAGAACCAAGAGTACGTCCGAGATCATCGTGCCTATGAGCGTGAGCAAAGCGACAAACATCAGAATGAAGCCGGCCAAGAACTGGTCCTGGCTTTTCAAAGCAGCCAGCAACGCCGGACCGATCGTTTGCAAACCCAGCACAACAGACACCAGAACCGATCCCGATACCATGGCGGGCAGCAGGTTGCCGATGTCAGCAACAAACGGATTAAAAGCCATCCGTAGGGGATATTTGGTTAACATCTTTGCGGGGGCCAGACCCTTGGCTTGCGCGGTTTCAACATAAGGTTTCCCCAACTCATCCAGCAGGTTTGCGCGCAGCCGTTGCATCATCGCCGCGGCCCCAGACGTCCCGATGACGAAAGTCGGTACGATCAAGTGCAGCAAAACCGATTGGACCTTCTCCCAACTCATTGGCTGGCCTTCGTATTGCGGGTCCATCATCCCACCAATGGGCAAACCGAGGTAGCGATTGCCATAGTAAAACAAGATCAGAGCAAGCAGGAAGTTCGGGGTCGCAAGCCCGATGTAGCCAACGAAAGCAGCAGTGTAATCAACCCAGGTCTTTGATCGTGCCGCTGCAATCACCCCTAAAGGCAGGGCAACCATATAGACGAACAACACCGCGGCTAGGTTCACCAGAACCGTAAGCCAAAGGGCGCCGCCCACAATGTCAGCGACTGGTTGGTCAAATTCAAACGACCAGCCAAAATCGCCCTGCAACAGTCCTGAAAAACCATTTGGTCCCGGAGCAAAGCCAACCCAGATCAAGTATTGCTGCCATAGGGGACGATCCAACGCGTATTCCTTGCGAAGGAACTCAGCCTGCTCCACAGCGGACTCCTGACCAGTTGCACGCAATTCCGCAATCTGGTTCGAAAGGTAATCCCCGGGTGGCAAATTGATTATGAAAAAGATCAGGATCGAAACGACCCAAAGCGTTACCAGCATCGTGAACAGCCGGTAGACCGCATATTTGAGGAGACTCATTGCGTGACTGTTGCCTCCGGATCGAACCAGAACTCATCTGGCCGGTGCAGTCCGAAATGGGCACCTGGATCCCAGGCCCACGTGCCTGTCGTCGGCACGTTTCGCAAATTATGAGCCACAACAACAGGTTGCGGCGCTTCAGACAGGATGCCGATCCCAAAAACCTGATCCGAGTGGATCTTCAGCATGTCGCGCCAAATGGCTGCACGCTCCTCCTCGGTGCCGGCAGCTTCCCACGCATCAGCAAGTTCCATCAACTGCTGCGGATATTGCATGTCGGGCGCTTCGCCTGATCCGCCATGGGTTTGGAAATACTGCCCCCATTTTGGCCAGGCCAGAAACTCTTGGTGGCGCGGGGCCAGGTAATCGGGTGGTGTGTTGGCGGTTGGAATGCCATTGTCCCAGCCGAACCAAACCGACGCCATGGTGACACCGGTGTAAACGCGGTTGCGTAGGATGTCGCGATCCAGCGGACGCATCACAAGTTTAACGCCGACGTCTCGCCAAGTATCGGTGATGATCTGCAGTGCGTTCTCGACCTCTTGGCGCTCCCCTGCTGTTTCGATCACCAATTCCATCGGTCGGCCATCGGGTAACAAACGTATCCCGTCCGCTTGACGTTCATGCAGACCGGCCTGATCCAGCAATTGGTTGGCCAATGCCGGGTCGTAAATGGCCCAAGATGTCAGATTCTTGGGATCAAAAAACGGGCTACGCGCCAGAACGGTCATGCCGCCTTCGCGCCCCAACCCGAAATAGAGCGCGCGGTTGATCATCCTCCGGTCGATGGCCAGTGACAGCGCTCTGCGGACGCGCACGTCGCGTAGAACCTCGCGCCACACCGGGTCATTGAAGTTCAGATTTGGATAGATCGCGATTTGCGAAGCCGCCCCGTTTGCCCAAAGGTTCGTTTGATAGTTCTTCCCATCAACTTCACCCTTTTTCAGGATCGAGATATCGCGGAAGCTCAAGCCACGGGCTTGAAGGTCGACTTCGCCAGCGTTTGTCTTTGCGGCAATCAGGCCGCCAGCCACGATGCTCATTTCAACCACATCGATATAAGGCAGTTGCACGCCGTTCGTATCGATCCGGTGGTAATACGGGTTGCGAACAAACAGGGCGCGCGTCCCCGCGGATGCCGACGCGCTGATCCACGGCTGCAACGTGGGCAGCTGCGGATTATCGAATTTATACATATTGTCCAAGCGGTTATGCAATGCGGCCCAGCTGCGTACACGTTTTTCGCGCATTTTCGCTTTTAGGTCAGCCTCATCGGCGAAGTCCGCATGATACTGCTTTAGGTAATGCGCGGGTCGATAGATAAATGGTGGGTTGGCCTGTGCCAATGCCCGCAAAAACTGCGGGTTCGGCGAGTCCCATTCATAAATGACAGTAACCTCGTCAGGGAATGAAACCCGCGGCGGTTTTCCGTCTGCCAAAAGCAGCTCCGAAGGACCGCCTGGGGTCAGCTTGTCATTCTGAATGACATGCTTCCAGTAATACTCAAAATCGGCTGAGGTGAATGGTGCGCCGTCTGACCAGCGATGCCCGGGGCGCAGCCGGAACGTGAATTTGCGATTATCTACGTTGTCGAAATCCAGCAGAATATCGGGGACCAGTTCGTAATCGGCGTTGTAGCCAACAAGACGGGCATAACCATAGACGACCATTTGGCGGATGTCCTTGGACCGCGACACCATTGTACGCAATGTGCCGCCTTCGACGCCGGGCTCACGCCCTTTGGCCTTCAGATCGACGATCAGCGGCATGTCAGGTAACCGATCAGCTACCGGTGGCAAGTTGCCTTTGGCGACATCGGATTGCCAAAAGCTGTTTTCCTGCAGAGTTGGGGTTGCTAACGCCGCCCCACCAAAAAAGGCAGCGACCAGAGTTAAGCAGAGACGACGGGACAGTTCACGCATGGCAGCGCACCTTATGGCCGGGTTCAAGTTCGGTCAACGCAGGCACGATGTCAGCACTGAAACGGTACATCTCGGGCCAGGTATCAGGTGATCCCGCACCATGCGCGACCAGCTTTAGATTAATCGGTCGATTGATGTCGGGCTCGGGTTGAGCGGCGATCAACGCCTTGGTGTAGGGATGTTGCGGATTGTAAAATAGGGTTTCTGGCGGCGCTTGCTCGACAACCAGCCCCTGACGCATCACGGCTACTTCGTCTGCGATGCGCGCGACGACAGCAAGATCGTGGCTGATAAACAGATAGGATAGACCTGCACGATCCCGGATCTCTTCGAGCAAGGTCAGAATTTGCTCTTGAACGGACACATCAAGCGCCGATGTCGGTTCATCACATACCAAAAGCGCCGGATCCAACATTAACGCCCGTGCAATCGAAAGGCGTTGACGCTGGCCACCGGAAAACGCGTGCGGATAGCGATAGAGCATTTCCTGCTTCAAACCGACCCAGCTTAACATGTCGGCGGCCCGATCCCTGCGTTCGGCGCGACCCCCCAGACCGTGGATTTCAAGCGGCTCAGTTAAAGCGTCCATTACGCGCATTCTAGGGGAGAGTGATGAATAGGGATCCTGAAACACCATCTGCGCTTGCCGTTGAAACTGGGTCCTTTCGGCGCGCGACATGCCATGGACCTTGATGGGCTCAGAGTCAGTGCGCGCACGGAAGATAACTTCGCCTCCGGCATCGGGTGGTTCCGCGCCAAGTGCGATGCGAGCGCAGGTCGTTTTGCCCGATCCACTTTCTCCGACAATGGCGAGCGTTTTCCCGCGTGTGACAGCCAGGTCCACGCCGCGGCAAGCATGCACCAACATTTCTGGCTTCCAGCGGGAGTTACCCCGGACCCGATAAGTCTTGGATACATCGCTTAACGTCAGGATCAGATCTTCGCGCGGCAACGGCGGTGCCGGTTTGGCTACATCCGGGATCATCGGCGCAGCTGCAAAGAGTTTCTTTGTATACCCGTGGGCAGGTGCGGTCAGGACCAGTTCCGCAGGGCCGGATTCCATAACCTGCCCCTGGTTCATTACAACTACGGTTTCGGCCATGTTTGCAACGACGCCAAGATCATGTGTTACCAGGATCACCGCTGTCCCGGTTTCCTTTTGTAACTCTTTGATCAGACCTAAAACCTGGGCTTGAGTCGTCACGTCCAAAGCGGTTGTAGGTTCGTCGGCAATCAGAACCTCGGGCTTTGAGATCATCGCCATCGCGATCATCGCGCGCTGGCGCATACCGCCAGACAATTCAAAAGGATAGGCCCGAAACGCCCGTTCAGGATCGGGAAAACCAACGCGTTCAAACTGTTCCAATGCCGCAGCCTTGGCTTTTGCGGCGCTGACACGTTGATGCAGCATCAACCCTTCGATCACCTGATTTCCGACCCTGTGCAGAGGCGAGAGTGAACGCATAGGCTCTTGGAAAATCATTGAAACGGCATTGCCACGGATAGATCGCATGCGCCGTTCGTTTAGCTCGGACAACTCGAGGCGGCCGTCGCGCCCGTTCAGCGTGATGCGGCCAGCGGGGCGCGCTTTTTTTGGCAGGATTCCAAGGATAGCGCGACAGCTGATCGTCTTGCCGGACCCGCTCTCTCCGACCAATGCCAGAGTTTGGCCTTTCTCCAACGAGAAACTGACGCCCTTTACGACCGGGTCCGCAGCACCGAACGCGATGCTCAGATCTTCGACACTCAAAAGAGCACTCATAACAAACGCCTGACCCCCGACGGCAGCCCAATCTGTCCATCCCTCTGAAAGGAACGGATTCTCTCTGCTTGTACCTTGGCAATGGAGAATGGCATTCGTCAATGCGCAGCGGCGTTCTGGGTCTACACATTCCGGCCCGGATTTGGCATCAGATACAAATAATCATCAAAGGGCTTAGCCATGACACGACTGGATTTGTTTATCGCGCGCATGGTGTCGCAGCGTGCCTGTTTAGACTATGCGATTGAGGCCACAGCAGACATGTCCGGTCCCGTTTTCGAATTGGGGTTAGGCAACGGACGGACCTATCACCATATGCGCGAGAATGTTTCGGGTCGCGAAATCTTCGTGTTTGAGCGCGCTGTTGCGTCGCATCCGGACAGTACCCCACCGCCGGAGCTGACCATTTTAGGCGATGTAAGAGAGACGTTGCCGGCGACTTTGGAAAAGCTTGGACCAGTGGCCAGTTTGATCCACGCAGATCTTGGCGGGCACAACGCAGCAAAAAATGTGGCGTTCGCAAAGGAAGTATCGCCTTTGATCGAACCGCTACTGGCTCCTGGTGGGTTGATGGTGTCCAGCGACAGAATGTTTTTTTCCGGGTTGGAAGAGCAGCCATTACCTGCAGATGCGATCGATGGACGGTGTTTCATTTACCGTAAGCCATAGACGCAGTATGACGCGCCAGTCGCGCAGGGTGCTTGCCAATCCTGTGCTGACAAGGTTCTGTCAGAACGCAAGAATTGGAGAACCGTCATGACGCGCCGCCTCGATTGGGCCGAATACCGATTTGCGGAATTTCAAACTGCAGATCTAGATCGCACCATCGCAATCCTGCCAACCGCTGCGATCGAGCAGCACGGGCCCCATCTGCCTGTGGGAACAGACACCATGATCGCAGAAGGCATGTTGGCGCAGCTGCGTCGTGATGTGCCTGATGATCTGGATATCCGTATTCTGCCTGTACAGGCAGTGGGCAAGTCCAATGAGCACTTGCACGCAACAGGGACGCTCACCCTTACGGCGCATACAGCGCTTTCCGTCTGGACCGAGATTGGGTTGTCCGTGGCGCGCGCGGGCATCCGCAAAATCGTCATCGTGAATTCTCATGGCGGCAATCTGGATCTGATCTCCATCCTTGCGCGCGAATTGCGGGTTCAGGCTGGCATGCTGGCCGTAAAGTGCCAGTGGGGCGCTTTTGGCGCGCCGGATGGTTTGTATTCGTATCAAGAAGACACGTTCGGCATCCACGGCGGCGATGTCGAAACCTCTCTGATGCTTGCCTTTCAACCCCACACGGTCGACATGAACCAGGCGAAGGACTTCAGATCCAGCGCTGAGACAAGTGCGATATCTCCAATTGGTCCGGTCAGTTATGGCTGGATCGCGTCGGATCTCAGCGCGGATGGTACCGTGGGAGAAGCCCACCTTGCTACAGCCCAGAAGGGTCACGCGACTTGTGCCCATCAGGTTGCCGGGTTCATCGAGTTGTTACGCAAGGTGCGCGACATGGACGTGCCGGGGAGTTGAGAACCGATCATGTCGCAACCGCCAAACCGAAAGATGGACAACGTACCCTTTGAACAGCTCAAGGTGGGAATGGAAGCCCATGACACGCGTACATGTCGGGCGGATGATCTTTATGTTTTTGCCAATGCGTCAGGCAATCTCAATCCAATGCATCTGCCGAAAGAGGATGGCGACGGCGACGGACAGGTTGAAGCCGTGGCGCCGGGAATGTGGGTGGCGTCGCTGATTTCGTCAGTCCTTGGATGCAAATTGCCCGGGCCCGGTACGCTTTATCATTCTCAAAGTCTCAGATTTCTCGAGCGGGCGCATTCGGGCGATACTCTGACCGCACGGGTGCGCTTGACAGATAAGGGCCCTGGTACACGCGTGACCTTTGATACCTGGGTTGAAAATCAAGACGGGGTGCGTTTGGTGGAAGGTGAAGCCAAAGTAGAAGCGCCCACCAAAGCGATGCATTTTGACGTTGACGATGTTCCCGGCCTAACAGTGCAGCGCCACGAGCATTTCGACCGGCTGTTGGCTTTGGCTGAACCGTTACCATCTATCCCGACGGCCGTCGTCGCGCCGGAGGAACCGGATGCTCTGACCGGCGCAATTCTGGCTGCAGAACACACACTGATCACCCCCGTTCTGATAGGGGATCCTGACAAGATCAAACAGGCCGCGGCGCAATCAGGTCTGGACCTCACTCCCTACGAGATCGTCGCAGAACCCGATCACAAACGGGCTGCGGCGGCGGCGGTCCTGATGGTGCATGAAGGACGTACACAGGCCGTAATGAAAGGGCATTTGCATACAGATGTCCTTCTGGGGCAGATCCTCAAAAAAGACGGCGGTCTCAGAACTCCGCGGCGCCTCAGCCATGTGTTTGTGATGGATGTACCAGGGCTAGAGCACATCCTGATGGTCACAGATGCGGCCATCAACATCACACCAGATCTGCAGACCAAGGCAGATATCATTCAAAATGCCATTGATCTTGCTCATGCGCTGGGCATCGAAGAACCCAAAGTTGGTGTTCTGTCGGCCATCGAAAAGGTGAACCCGGCGATTCCCTCGACGTTAGATGCGGCGATCCTGTCAAAAATGGCGGATCGCGGTCAGATTACTGGCGGCTGGGTGGACGGACCTTTGGCCATGGACAACGCAATAAACCTTGAAGCCGCTACGACCAAAGGCATTCATTCTGTGGTAGCGGGACGTGCGGAAATCCTCGTCGCGCCGAATATGGAGGCGGGCAACATGCTGGCCAAAGAGCTCACGTTTCTTGCCCATGCGGAGGCCGCGGGCGTGGTCATGGGGGCCAAGTGCCCGATCATTCTGACTAGCAGAGCCGATGACGAAAAGGCGCGCCTCGCCTCCTGCGCAGTGGCGGCTCTCGCGGCCTCGGGAGGTGCGGAATGAGCGCGATCCTTACATTGAACGCAGGGAGTTCTTCGATCAAATTCGGTCTTTATGCCTCAGCCGAAGATCCTGTCGCCCTTGTCGACGGTCAGGTGGAAAACCTGGGTGACGCGGCGGTGATGGAGATTGGCGACGCCGAACTTGAGATCGGACCGGCGGATCATGGTATCGCGGTCGCGGCCATCTTGCGTGGACTTTCTCCATTTCTCGACGGCCGCGACGTCGAGGCCGTGGGCCATAGGATCGTGCATGGCGGTACCACTTTCGGAGCGCCCGTTCGACTGCATGAAGAAGAAATGGAGCAATTGGCGCAGCTGATCCCAATGGCGCCTTTGCACCAGCCGCACAATCTGTCTGGCGTCCGCGCAGCACAGGCTGCTTTTCCCGATGCCATCCAAGTGGCCTGCTTTGACACGGCCTTTCATCAGGGACATCCATTTGTAAACGACGCCTTCGCCCTTCCGCGTAAGTATTATGATGAAGGCATCCGCCGCTATGGCTTCCATGGGCTGAGCTATGACTTCATCGCGTCGGTTCTGCACGAGGTCTATCCCGATCTCTACAAGGGCCGCATTGTCGTGGCCCATCTTGGCAATGGCGCCTCGATGTGCGCGATGGACGGCGGCAGAAGCGTCGGGTCCTCTATGGGGTTTTCGGCCTTGGATGGTCTGCCCATGGGGACACGCTGCGGGCAGCTTGATCCTGGTGTTATGCTTCATCTGATGGGACAAGGCATGGGCGTCGAAGAGATGACCCACCTGCTGTATCAGGAAAGCGGTCTAAAAGGTCTGTCCGGTCTGACCCATGACATGCGCGCGCTTTTGGCAAGCGACGATGATCATGCTCGCGACGCATTGGACTACTACGTATTCCGAGTGCGCAGGGAGCTCGGGGCAATGGCAGCCGTTCTGGGTGGTTTGGATGCCGTGGTCTTCACTGGTGGTGTCGGAGAGCACGCCGCGGAAATTCGCGCGCGTATCTTAGAAGGAACGGAGTTTTTGGGTCTGGGAGTGGCTGCCGAGGCCAATGCCGTTAACGCGCAAGAGATCCACAGCGGAACCGTGCCAGTCCTAGTGATCCCTACAAACGAAGAGCTTGTAATAGCCCGCGCGGCCAATACCTGGCTCAGGCGTCACCGGATGTAAAAAAGACGACGCAAAGAGCCGCGTCGCCTTTCGAAGTTTTAGGTTTGACCTTGGGTGCACCGGCCGGTGTTCTGGATTATTCAGCCGCGATCGCCGCGCCTTGTCCTGCCGTTCCACCCATGGGTGTCCAATTCAGGTTGCGATCATAGCGCCAGGCCAGTTTGCCGTCATCGTCCATTGCGATCAGGTGCAGCCAACCATTATCGAAAAGATCCCGCACGCCGTCATGGCGTTTCAGAATGTCTGTCATCGCCTCTCGCGGTGCTTCGATCACAACCGACAGCCGCAGCGGATCATGCTGATAACCTTCCCCATCATGGACCGATTGCCAGGGGAGACCCGGACGCAGACTGCCGCCATTGCCTTCCAGCACGCCGATACCGCCCGACACATTATGCAGCAGCTTGTTGCCGCCACCAAAGAGCTTCGGTGCCACAGTGGACCCATAGTATTGCAGACTGATCCAGCTCGCCACGACTACAGGCGCGGTCATAATCAGCTCAAGAACGCCAAAGCCGTCATCCTGCCGCCAATCATAGCTGTGCAGGAACGACTGTCCGGCCAGAGATGTGCCATCGGTGCGCCCGCGTGGCGCAGCAATGAAGGCCCGGCAACCGGCCAGCCCCCATTCTGGGCGCAACTCTGACCAATCGGACGCGCGTTTCGCGACGTCCTTTTCCATCTCGGCCCGCGGCAAGCGTCCCGCCCGCTCAGTCCGTGCCAGGCGGCCTGCGGCGGCGAGCCATGTGCGCAATTGCTCCATATCGCTCCGGTTCCGCGCCTGAGGCACATCCTGCTCATACAGAGTCACCGCGTCGGTTGTCGTGTCATGCAGCGCTGGTACAAAGATCGTGTCATTCGGGATCTCGATCCCTTTTTCTTTCAAACCTTCGCGCACGGCGCTTTCGTTTAAGACCCCGGCCAGAAGCCGCGCGTTCACGTCCCCTGCGTAACCGCCACACGCGCCACAATGCAGACCGCTTTCATGGGGATTGTTTGTGACATTCGCACCGTGACCAGCCAGCATGACGATCTTGGCAAAGTCCTTTGTCAAAGACATTGCGCCCAGAATGCCTTGGGCCATGCCGATCCGCGCTTCCAGATCTACAGACGCGTCCAGTTGTGGCGCTGGATCGTGCGCGTGATGTCCGTGACCCAGTCCCAACGCATCGCGCACAAGTTTGCCCGCATACACGGGACCCGTGGCTTCGACAAAGGCGAAAGAGGACACGGCGGCCAGTTTAAATCGACCCCAAGCGCGTTTTGCGCGCGCTGCGTAACGGCGGGTGAGATCGGCCTGTTCCGGCTCACTCGCGTGGGTGCAGGTGCCCATCTGCAACAGAACCGGACCCCGCGCTTCGGCGACGTCTGACCCCGCAGCTTTGTGCATGGCCGTTACGCCAAAGAAACCGGCAAATCCGATGGTTTCTATGCTGCTGTCCAGCGATTCCAACGCACGCCGGAACACCTCGGACCGCACATCGATGCAAAATGCGGCTTGCAGCGCAGGGCGGCCATCGATCTGACGCGGCTCCGCCTCATTCACAGCTGCAGCTAGCTTCCGTTGCTGTGCGCGTTCTGCCGCTTCTTGCAACACGGCATCAATCACATTCTCCTGCGTCGGTGTGACGGGCAACACGTGTTGTTCGATCACCTGACCCCAACGTTCGGCAATTTGGTCTTTGTAGAGCTCGAAAAGGGCTTCCTCCCACACCATCCGGATCGCCAGAAGCTCGGCCGTGGTGCTGTCTGTTTCACCATAAAGTTCGGCCTGCCACAGTTGATAGCGCGCGTATTGTGCCCAACCGCCCAAGGTCATCAGCAACCGGTGGAAGGCCGTGCCCGCAGCATCCGTGGTGATGCCCAGGGTTTCACTGGCCCGGCCAATGGCCCGCCAGGGCGACCGTGACGTCGCAGCCACGAAGGCACCAAAGCCCTTGAGACCATGGATTTCAGGCGTAAGGTCGCGCGCGGCGAACTCACGCCAGGCGATGAACGCGCCACCGGCGCGATAGGGTTGCCACAGGGCCTGACCCTCATCAAAATGACTTGCCGCCCAAACACCAATCCGATCGTCGATTAGACCGGGCCAGTCGATGCCCGACACGTCAGCAGCGAGCTCCGCGATACTTGGCAACGCCGTTGGTGTCTCCGGCTCGGTTTTGAGCGCGGTTTTAAGATCCTCTAAAGACGGGCGATCGAATGTGCCCCCCGCTGCGGCCAGCGCATCTGTCAGATCTTCATCGGTGATCTCACCCGCGTCCACTTTTGCGGCATATAACGACCGATCCGGCATAATCCGTGTGCCTGCAACTCGCGCTAATCGCGCTGCGGTGACAGGCAGTGGTTCATGCGTTTGCCCTAGAAATGGGTTCACAGCAACGCTGGATGCCAGCGGGAACAGGGGTGGGATCGCCTTGATGGCCCCTTCCGCTTCCGCCATGAGTTCCAGCAGAGCGGCGGGGTAGGTTTCGTGTTGCATAAACATGGTTCTGATCTCCCCGTTCGGATTATGTGGTGGACCGCTTCGACCAGCCGTTCAAAAGGCGGTCGAATATGGCGTTGGCATAGAGCCCGTTAGACAGGTGCACACGGATGCCCGCTGCTGCTGGGTGTGAGGCCCAGAGCGGGAACGTGGCTTGCGCCAGCGCAACGGTGCCGAAGCTGATCAGTGCCAGCACGATCAGCGCCCATTCCAAGGGGCCTGGCGCCGGTGTGGCTGGCAACGTACCTGCGGTCACGTAGCTCGCCGCCGTTTGCAGAAGGAAGTAGCTCACCGATGTTGCAACGGCGTAGATTGCCGTGCGCCGCGTCAGGGCCGCTGGGGCCATGTCCGCAAAACCTTGAGCCAGCAGATAGGCCACGCCAAATATCAGGATCATGCCAAGCGCAATCGCCTGCACCGATTTGCCGTCAAATCCAAAGACCAGACCAACAACGCCGTAGATCGCGATGGCCACGGCGAAGGCCTGCAGCACTTTGCCAAAGCCCGGGACGGCGACAGGGCCGGGACGGCGGATTGCGGCAACATTGTTCACCGCTTCGCCGGCGCTCAGGAAGGCATGCGCCTTGTAAAGAGAGTGCGCCACGATGTGCAGCAACGCGAGCGGGAACAGCGCCAGACCGCATTGCAGCACCATGAAGCCCATTTGTGCGATGGTCGACCAGGCTAACGATGTCTTGACCGCTGGTTGCGTCAGCATAACCAACCCACCAAAAAGCGCGGTAAACCCACCCAGCATGACCAGCAGCGCCATCACGCCCGGGGCAACCAACATCACATCGGCAAACCGGATCAGCAGGAATCCCCCAGCATTGATCACACCCGCGTGCAAAAGCGCGGAAACCGGTGTCGGCGCCTCCATCACTTCGGTCAACCAACCATGCGCGGGGAACTGAGCCGAGGCCAGTACGGCAGCGGCTGCGATCAGGAGGCTTGCCGTGATTGTCAAAGCATCTGGTTGCACAGCGCCCAAGATCGTCGCGATATCGGTGGTGCCGTAGCTTTGCACCAAGAAGAGAACAGCGAAGAGGAGGGCAACTTCGCTGACCCGTGAAGTCACCGCCTTTTTCCGCGCAGCGCGCACCGCTGTAGTCCGCTCGGGGTAGAACAACAAAAGTTGGTTCAGAGCCAAGCTGGTCGCCGCCCAGGCAAACAGAAGCTGGACGAGGTTACCGGACATCACAAGGAGTAGAACCGAGGCCAACGCGGTCGACATCCATCCGACGAAAACCCCCTGCCGAGCCTCCCCATCCATATAGGTGGCCGAAAACCGCATCACGATCCATCCGATGAAGCTGACCAAAAGGAGCATGATCGCGCTGACCGCGTCCAAACGGACCGAGATGCCGATCCCCGCCACCCCGATCAAGCCCGATGTACCCGGGCCGTTCACCCACAGGGCTACTGCTGCAAGGATGGATACCACAAATGCACCCAGTGCCGCGACCTCTGCCAGTTTGGGTAGCTTGCCTGGGCGCAAGCCCGGGGTACGGCTGGCAAGCAGTGCGGTGGCCAGTAAAATAAATGGTGCTAGCAGCGGTAGAAACAGGTGCATCATGATCTCACGGTCCTCGGGTCGATGACAGGCCAAAACGGCCGTTGATGGATCAGATAGCCACAACAAGTTATGAAGAAAAATACATTGTTATTCTATATTAGTTTCATTAAATAGAACGATATGCCACTGAACTACCACCATCTTCGATATTTCTGGGCCGTGGCTCATGATGGGAACCTGACCCGTACTGCGCAGCGGCTAAACCTGTCGCAATCCGCGCTGTCGGTTCAAATCAAGCAGCTGGAGGATCGCTTAGGGCATAATCTGTTTGAACGGCGCGGACGGCAGCTCCACTTGACCGAAGCTGGGCGCATCACGCTTGATCATGCCGATGCGATTTTCTCGACAGGGGCGGAACTGGTGGCCACGCTCGAAGGGACAGGGCGTACCCGCCAGGCGCTGCGTGTCGGGGCACTTGCGACCTTGTCCCGAAATTTCCAGCTGGGGTTTCTCAAACCAATTCTCGATCGAACTGACGTCGAGGTTATTTTGCGATCGGGGAGCCCGACCGAGCTTTTGGAAGGGCTGGGTACGTTGAATCTTGATCTTGTCCTGATGAATAGCGAACCGCCCAGCGACAGTCTGGCGCCCTACGTGGTCCACCGAGTGGCAGAACAAGCCATCGGCCTTGTTGGCACCTCATCTCGAATGGATCCTGACAAACCCTTGATCGAGTTGCTCCGGGATCAACCGGTTATCTTACCCACTCAGGAAAACAGCGTTCGCACGGCATTCGACGCCCTCACCTCTCGGATGGCCATCCGTCCGCAGATCGTGGCTGAGGTGGATGACATGGCCATGATGCGGCTTTTGGCCCGCGAAGATATTGGCCTTGCTCTGGTCCCGCCAATCGTGGTGCAAGACGAACTTGCGTCGGGTCGGCTGGTCGAAGCCAAAGAGCATCCGCAGATCTCTGAAACGTTCTACGCGGTCACTCTGCAACGTCGCTTTCCAAACCCTCTGGTGAAAGAGCTGCTGAGCGCCTCCGGCTGATCCCAAGCACGCAGGCAATCAGCTGCGCAAGCTACCTTTCAAAGTGTGACAGCGATCCATGGCTTGTTTGGCCGCGGTTTCGCGCACCGGGCCATAGCCACGAATATCCTCGGGCAAAGTCAGAGCTTCACTCCAGATCGCGGCATGTGCAGGATCCCGATGAGCGACAGCATCTTCTATTAGCTGCTCATACCACGCCAGTAGCTGTCGATGCAGCTTTCCATCGGCAGTGAAGCGGAACGGATCGAAAGAGGTGGACCGCAACCCTTTCAGCCGTGCCAATGTACCCATCGCCTTGCCCATCCAGGGACCAAAGCTGCGTTTTCCCGGTCGCCCACGCGCATCCTTTTTCCGGGCGAGAAACGGCGGAGCCAGATGGTAGTGCACCTTGAAGTCGCCTTCGAACTCACGTGCCAGCTGGTCAGCAAACCCTGTTTGCGTTTGGAGGCGAGCTACCTCGTATTCGTCTTTGAACGCCATCAATTTGAACAGGTTCTTGGCCACGGCGATTATGTCATCGTTCGGGAGCACGGAGCGCAGGCTGTCCAATCGATCTCTGTAGCGCTGGGCATAGGCGCCATCCTGATAGTCTGCTAGAAAACGCGCTCGGTGGTCGATGATCTCGTCCAACGTCTGCGGTCCTTTTGCCAGGCTCTGCAGATGTTTGGAAACCGCATCAGGGTTTGCTGCCATAACCCGCCCAAGATCAAACGCCTTTGTATTTTTTTCAATCGCGACGCCATTCAGAACGATGGCCTGTTTCAGTGCCATCTCGCTGACCGGCACGAGGCCCTTCTGAAACGCGAACCCGAGCATCATCACATTGGCGAATACGCTGTCACCCAACAGGTCTTCGGCCAGTTTGTTGGCATCCAAACCGCTCACGTGATTGTTGCCGACCGCCTTGGCGATGACCGCTTCGCGTTCATCGACCTTCAATTTGGCGTCGCGATGCAGGACCAGATCGCCAGTAGGCATTTCGGCCCGGTTGAGGACGATTTGCGATCCGGCTTTGTAATGCGCGCTGGCCTTCGGTGAAGACGACACGACGATATCGCATCCAATGACAGCGTCCGCAGCGCCTTGATCAATGCGCACCTGGTGCAGTTGATCGGGCGCGTCAGAGAGACGGATATAACTCAATACAGTACCAAACTTCTGCGCAAACCCGGTAAAGTCGAGCACGCTCGCTCCCTTGCCCTCCAGATGCGCTGCCATGGTGATCAGGGCTCCAACAGTGACAACGCCGGTTCCCCCAACGCCAGTCACTAAGAGATCAAAAGGAGTGTCCAGCGCGCGGGATTTCGGTGCTTTTACTTCAGCCATCACCGCTTCCATGTCCAACCCGGCACCTGCTTTCTTGCGCCGTGTTGCGCCTTCGACGGTGACAAAGGATGGGCAAAACCCGTTCAGGCAGGAGAAGTCCTTGTTGCAGCTGTTCAGGTTGATCTTTCGCTTGCGACCTAGTGCTGTCTCTTTAGGCTCCACGCTCAGGCAATTGGATTCAACCGAACAGTCTCCACAGCCTTCGCAAACAAGATCGTTGATCATGACGAATTTCGGCGGATCCTCCATCGTTCCGCGTTTGCGGCGACGACGCTTTTCGGTGGCGCAGGTCTGCTCATAGATCAACACGGTCACACCGGGGATGTCGCGCAGTTCGCGTTGCACCAGATCCATCTGCGCGCGATCATCAATGCTGGTGCCCGAGGGGAAGTCGGTCCGGTCGAACTTCCCTATTTCGTCTGACACGACCGCAATCCGGTCGACACCCTCTGCACGGCATGTCTGCGCAATGGCTGCAACACTCACCGGTCCATCCACCGGTTGACCGCCTGTCATGGCAACGGCGTCGTTATATAAGATTTTGTAGGTGATGTTTGTTTTTGCAGCGACTGCTTGCCGAATGGCCAGTGACCCTGAGTGGTACCATGTGCCTTCGCCGAGGTTTTGAAATATGTGCTTGCCGCCGTTGAATTTCGAAGCGGCGACCCAAGGCACACCTTCCCCACCCATCTGCGCATATCCGGCGGTGTCCCTGTCCATCCAACTGGCCATGACATGACAGCCGATGCCGGACGCGGCCTTCGATCCGTGCGGCACTTTGGTTGATGTGTTATGCGGGCAGCCCGAACAAAAATATGGGGTACGATTTGCCCCCGACACACTCAAGACCGGTGGCGCAATTTCGGTCAGCGCTTGCGCCTTGGCGGGAAGGTCCTCCTCTGGAAAAAACCGGTGCAACCTGTCCGCTATGATTGGCAACAGATTTCGGGGCGAAAGCTCACCCGTCCACGGGATCAGCGGTTCACCATCACTGGTGTATTTCCCGACCATCCGATGCGGTTTGTCTCCCGGCCAGTCATAGAAATACTCTTTGAACTGGCTTTCGATAATCCCGCGCTTTTCCTCTACAACCAGAACTTCCTGCTTGCCTTTAACAAACCGCAGCGCGTTGCGCCGCGCCAATGGCCAAACCATTCCAACTTTATAGATGTCGATGCCCAACGCACGGCACTTCACTTCGTCCAAGCCAAGCAGCCTAAGCGCTTCCATCAAGTCAAGATGAGCTTTGCCCGTCGTGACAAACCCAAATCGCGCGTTTTCAATATTGTAAACGCGCTCATCAATCGGGTTCGCTTCCGCAAACGCTCGGACAGCTTTCAACTTCGCTTGGATCCGGGTTTCGATTTCGGGCGATGGAAGATCTGCAGATCGAACGTGTAATCCGCCGGGAGGGATATCGATTTCCGGCAGTTTGAAACGCCGGTCAGGCCGCAATTCGACCGAGCGTGCAGACTCCACGGTTTCTGAAATCGCCTTAAAACCCACCCAGGTTCCCGAAAAGCGCGAGAGCGCCAGTCCGTATTCCCCATAGGCGAGATACTCATCAACGGAAGCCGGGTTCAGCGTCGGCATAAACCACGCCATAAACGCCACGTCCGATTGATGCGGCATGGATGAGCTGACGCAGCCATGATCGTCTCCTGCCACGACCAGAACACCCCCTTTCGGGGCACTGCCATAAGCATTTCCGTGTTTTAGAGCGTCACCTGAACGATCCACGCCCGGGCCTTTTCCGTACCACATGGAATACACACCTTCGAATTCGCAGTGTGGATCCAAACTGGCTTGTTGCGCGCCCAAAACAGCTGTGGCTCCAAGGTCCTCGTTCACAGCTGGCATGAACTCGATCCGGTCGGCTTTTAGTCTGTCTCGGGCTCGCCAGAGCTCTAGATCGAGTCCCCCCAAAGGCGAGCCCCGATATCCCGAAACAAAACCCGCTGTATTGAGCCCCGCGTTCCGATCCCTGCGGGCCTGATCCATCATGATGCGCGCAAGCGCTTGTGTTCCTGTCAGAAAGACCCGCCCCTTTGTACGGGCGTAGCGGTCCTCAAGTTGGTACATATCGAAGTTTGGAGCTGGATGGGTCACGGCGATCAGCCTCAGGTTTTTCGCGGTCGCGTCAGCCTAGGGCATTGAAACAGAAAAATTCTTCCAATTTTTGCGTGTTTGAATACAAAATGGGGTACTCTCACCAAAAAATGGATCAAAATAGAAAAAGTGTACCAAGATGCCGTTGCTATCTGAAAATGATCTCAAAATCATTGCTGAGCTTCAGAAAGACTGTCGCATCCCCAACGCGGAACTGGCGGGCAAAGTAGGTATGTCTACCTCGGCTTGCTGGAGACGGGTGCGCGCGCTTGAAGAAGCCGGTGTTATCGAGCAGTTTACGATCCGCTTGAATCCGCGAAAAATGGGCCTCGAATTTCACGCGCTGGTTCATGTGCAGCTGACCCGCCACGCGCCGGACAAAATTGTTGATTTCATGCGAGCGATTGAGGCGAGCCCGGAAGTCAAAGAGTGCTATGCCACGACAGGGCAGGCCGATTATCACTTGCGGGTGCTCACGACAGACATCGACGCGTATAACCGTTTTCTAGAGAATTTTCTGTTCCGCCTACCTGCGGTCTCCAGCGCTCAAACGAATGTTGTTCTGCGCACAATCAAAAGATGAGCGTGTCACAGTCGACTCGCACAGAAGATTTGCTGCGGTGCGGCGCGCGTGGATAGAATCCGAGAATCCTTTGAAATATCTGACAAATCCGTTAGTCTGACGCTCGATTATTTCTTTTTTTAGAGATTTCAAACTGACGAAAGGGGTCAGTATGAAAGCGTTTGTTAAGTCATTCGTGACATGCGTTTTAGCTTTGTCGTTTTCTACCGCCGCGCCGGCGGAGCCACTCCGTGATGCCGTGCGTCACGCGGTAACAACCAATCCATTGGTTCAAGCCCGCGACGCGAATATGAAAGCTAGCGCGTACGAACTGCTACAGCTGCGCGGCGAGTATCTTCCGCGTGTCGATGTCTTCGGGGATATCGGGAACGAAAAGGTAGACGACCCAACATCGCTGACCACAGTTGAAAACGATGTGACGAAAACGCGGAGCCAAATTGGCGTCCGCGCGAGTTACGTTCTGTTTGACGGGTTCCGCCGTGCCAACCTGGTCTATGCGAATGCCGCGCGAGTGGATGCCAGTATTTTCAGCTTACTCGATGCTTCTGAAACTATGGCGTTGAACGCGGTCGAAGCCTATATCGACGTCTATCGCCATCAGGCACTTTTGGAAGTGGCCGGGCGGAACATACGCAGCCACATCGCAATCGGGCAGCAGGTCCGTGACCTGGTTGACGCCGGCCGTCTTCCCTTCAGCGATGAGTTGACGATCGATGACCGGATCGAAGCAGCTCGCTTGGTCGAACTTGAGGTCAAGAGATCGCTCCGCGATGCGCGATCGCGGTATCTGAGGGTCATTGGTCGTGCACCTTCCGGCGGCATGTCTCTGACCACGGTCAAATTACCGCGAAACGAAACGGTTTTGCGCGATGCGGCATTGGAAAACAGCTACCGGCTTAAAGGTGCGCAAGCGCGTTTGGATCAGACCACCTATCAGGAAGGGATCAGCCAGTCCGACAGGTATCCTCAGCTGTCGCTGGAAGTCGGAGCATCGACCGGTGAAAACCGAAACGGAAACTTCAATGATCGCGACGATCAATTCGCTGGAATCACAATGAACTGGACCCTCTACAAGGGTGGTAGGGAAGATCAGCGGCGCGCCTTCGCACAACGCAGCTATGAGGCCGCATTTCGGCGCGATGCCGCAGCCCGCGACGTTATTGATCTGGTCAACCGGTCATGGACCAGTCTGCAAACCAATGACGAACGCGCGCGTCGACTGCGACAGCAACTCAGCGTGAACCGGACCCTTGTAGATGTATATGGTGAGGAATTTGACGCCGCCAAAAGGACGCTGCTGGATCTTTTGGAAGTGGAGCGATCGCGTTTTAATGTCGAGTTCGAAAAGGTCAGCGCCGAAGCAAGCCTGTCCTTCAGCAAGTATCGCGTTCTGGCATCCCAAAGCCGCCTTGCAGAGCATTTCGGACTACAACCGGCGGATATCGCGCTCGAACCCACGTTCCAACGGCGCGCGTTGGCCTCGCCCACGGCGATCTTTAATTCCGTGATCGAGCCGCTGGAATGACCGGCACACCCGAGACAACCGCCAAGGTGGTTTCTATCGGGGCCAGCGAATTTCCTCCTCCCGGGTCGGTGGATAGACGGCTTGCACTTGTCGAGTGGTTCGCACGCGAAACATCACAAACGTTCAATGCGACGGCGGTGTCCGGTCGCTTACCTCATGGCGCCGACTTGACCCAACCTGAAATTCTGGCGCGAGCGTTAGACGTGATCTCTCTCCGCTCGCGGTTTGTACTTAAGGATATCCGACGTTTAGATCCCATCGTATTTCCCTGCGTCGTGTTCCAAAAGGATGGGCCGCCTCTGGTCCTCACCAAGATCTCAGGCAAGATGGCGACAATCGTCGATCCTTCGGCCGCGGATATGCTGCGCGATATTCGCCTGAAGGATCTGCGCCGCAAGATAAAACCCGGTGTCTTGCTCGTCACCAAAGCAGAAGATGCGATTAATCAACGCCTTGATCCGGAAAGCGCAGTACCGCGGACGACCCATTGGTTCTGGGGAGCAGTCCGCGCGAATTGGGGGGCCTGGTTTCAGATCGTCGTCGCCGCGTTTTGCATGAATGTACTGGCCTTGGCGCTGCCGCTTTTCGTCATGAACGTCTATGATCGGGTGATCCCCAACCTTGCCTTTGTCACGCTGTGGACACTGGCGCTTGGTGTCGGAATTGCACTTGCCTTTGATCTGCTACTCCGATCTGCCAGGGTTAGTATCATCGAACGCATCAGCAGGCGGGTCGATCTGAAAGTAGCGTCCTCGCTTTTTGCCCACGCGATGAATGTCAAACTCCTGACCCGGCCAGGTGGCGCGGCCGGCATGGCGAACACAATCCGGGATTTTGATACGGTCCGCGATTTTTTTGCCTCTACGACAGTCGTTTCTTTGATCGACCTGATGTTCATCGGGATCTTTCTGGGCGCGCTTTACATGATCGTGGGACCCATCGCTTTGGTGCCTCTGCTGGCCGTGCCTGTGGTCATGATCCTTGCCCTGATCGCTCAGGTCCCGATGGGTAAGGCCGCTGAACAAGCGCAGCGTATCGCCGCCAAGCGTCATGTTGTTCTTGTTGAATCCCTCGTCGGCGTCGAGTCCATCAAAAGTTTAAACGCCGAACCCGTGATGCAACGCGAGTGGGAGACGGCTGTGGCCGCCGCGTCACGCGTCAACTCACGCACCAAAACCTGGTCAAGTGTTGCGTCAAATGGGACGATGCTGATCCAGCAGGGCGTCAGCGTGATCATCATTGTCTGGGGCGTTTTTCTTGTCTCAGCAGGGGAAATCTCGGTCGGTGGACTGATTGCTGCAAATATCCTGGCAGGCCGCGTTCTGGCCCCACTTGGAACCATCGCACAGACAATCTTTCGAGCACAGCACGCGGTCAAAGCACTTAAGAGCCTCAATCAATTTATGCATCTGCCCACTGAACGCGGACCTACGGTCACCAGCGATTTGCGCGCCGGGGCAGGGCAGCTGGAGTTCCGCAAGCTGTCCTTTACCTATCCAGGCTCTCCCACGCCTGTCCTGACCGATATGAACTTTACGGTCACGCCTGGCGAGACAGTCGGCGTGCTTGGTAAGGTGGGGTCCGGTAAGACGACCATGGGCAAATTGGCAACCGGGTTGATCGAACCACAGTCGGGACAAATCCTGTTGGATGACATCGCCATCACCCAATATGACCCATCTGAGCTCAGATGTTCTGTCGGATACTTACCGCAGCATCCGGATCTCTTCACGGGAACACTGCGCGAAAATCTGACCATTGGTGTGGCTGACGCCAGTGATGAGGCCATCCACAAAGCGCTCTATTACGCGGCTATGGACAGCTTTGTGGCTGCTTTACCGGATGGCATCGAAACCTTTCTTGGTGAACAAGGCAGCCGGCTTTCCGGTGGTCAGAAACAGGGCGTGTCCCTTGCGCGTTTACTCCTGCGGAAGCCCAAACTCCTGTTTCTGGATGAGCCCACCAGCGCGATGGATCATCAGATGGAGTCAGTTGTGGCAGAGCGTTTGAACGATCTCGCCAAGACCGGGATGGGCATGATTTTGTGCACACATCGCATGTCGCTTGCAAATATCGTGGACCGCCTCATGGTGGTCGATCAAGGCAGGATTGTCCTGGATGGTCCACGGGATGAAGTCCTCGCCAAACTATCCTCCAACGCGAATAAGGTGGAATAGTCTATGTTCGGAGGCCGCATCGAAGACGAATTTGCCAACAACCACGCCTCGACCTCATTGGTCATCGAACGGTCCGGTTCGGGTTGGTTGTTGTGGCTCATACTCTGTGGCCTAGCCGCTTTCGTCTATTGGGCCAGCACCTTTACAATTGAAGAATCCGCGCGCGCCGTGGGCCGGGTCATCCCCTCGCAACAGGTTCAAACGGTGCAAAGCCTGGAAGGCGGCATCGTTTCAACCATCGAAGTGACCGAAGGCGACTTTGTTCAGGCAGGTAGCGTGCTGATGCAAATTGACGACACGCGATTTGACTCCCAACGCGGCGAATTGCTCGAGCGTGAGGCGGCACTTCTCGCGGAGGATACGCGGCTGAAGGCCGAAGCGCGCTTTGACACCGACCTGCGGTTTCCCGATGGCTTGGTCGAACGCACACCGCTTGCCACACAAGCCGAAATGCAGGTCTTTCTCTCCCGCAGGGAACAGCTCACACGCGAATTGAACGTGTTGGGCGATCAGCTGTTGCAGCGCCGCAGCGAGTTAGAAGAGCTACTGGCTACGCGGCAGCGCACCCGTGAGATTATCGCGCCTTTGCAGGAAGAAGTGACGCTGACCGAGGACATGGTTGCGCGCAATCTCGTCCCCCGCGTTGAGCTTCTTCGACTAAAATCTCGGTTGGCAGAATTGTCCGGCGACATCACGGTTTCTATCGCGTCGGAAGCGCGACTGAAGGCATCGATAGGTGAAGCGACGAACCAAATTGATGCTGCCCGCTCGTCCTATGTTCTATCCGCGCGCCAGCGCCTCGCCCAACTGCAGCTAGAACTTGCGGTGGTCCAGGAAACGTTGCGCGCCGCCGAAGACCGCGTCGCTCGCACCCTGCTTCGCGCGCCAGTCGAAGGGATCGTGAACAGCGTCACGGTGAAAACACTGGGGGCGGTCGTGCAGCCCGGTCAGGATTTGGTCGAGATTGTGCCCGTTGATGACAGCCTTCTCATCGAAGCGGATCTGGGTCCGCGTGATATTGGCTTTGTACGCGCGGGCGAGACCGCATCTGTGAAAATCACCGCCTATGATTACCTGCAATACGGGGCACTAGAGGGCGAGGTTGTGCGGATCGGGGCGGACACGATCCAGGGGGTAGACGGGCAGGAATTCTTTCGTGTTGTCGTGCGGACGGACAAATCATTCCTGGGCACTGAGGATAACCCGCTGCCCATCACACCGGGGATGGTCGCCTCGGTTGACATACAGACAGGGGAACGGACGGTTCTGAACTATCTGACTAAGCCGATCCTGCGCGCGCAATCCGAAGCATTGCGTGAACGCTGACGCTACTTTTTGGTTGATGAAAAGACGCCATCCCATTCCGGCCCCGGTGGTTCGGTGCGCATGTCGTTGATCCGCGTCCGGTACAGATCAAGTATCACGGCAAGATCGATTTCAAGCGTCTCGCCCAAAGGTTCGATATCACGCAAGAATGCCTCAGCCGTTGTCCAGTCCTGCTCGCGATACGCAACCTGCATCTGTGACATCAAGCGGAATAGCTTTTGAAACTCCGGATCTTCGCGCAACGCTTCATCGCCGACCAATGCAAAGATGTTCTCAGGCAAAGCTTTGCCAACGACTCGCACCATATCGATCTCGATCACGGCCAGTGTTCCCATCACGAACTGCGCCGTGGAAAAGCCCAGGATAACCGGTAGGCCATAGTATCGTGATTGCCCTTCCAGCCGGGATGCAACGTTCACCGGGTCGCCCATCGCGGTATAGTCAAACCGGTTGTCACTGCCCATGTTGCCAACGACGCAGGGCCCGGAATTGATGCCAATGCCCACATTCAGTGGCAGGTGCTCCACACCTTTTTCCTCCGCTTCGGCCTTTCGCACTTTGTTCAGATCCCGAACCGACTGAATCATCTTCAGGGCTGAGCGGCAGGCAGCTTCTGGGTGGTTTTCATGATCCAGTGGCGCATTCCAAAACGCCATCACCGCATCGCCCATAAACTTGTCGATGGTGCCTTCGGTTTCCAGAATACCGTTCGAAAGGGCCGTTAGGAATTGGTTCATCAGTGCGGTCAACCCCGCCGGATCGTCCTTGAACTGCTCGGCAATTGCGGTGAAGCCGCGCACATCGCTGAACAGCAACGTCAGATCACGTGTTTCCCCACCCAGTGTCAGCGCATCCTGATTGCGGGAGAGCTCTTCCACCAGGTCCGGGGACACGTACTGTCCGAAAGCGGATCGGATTTCGCGCCGCTGACGCTCTTCTCTGAGGTAGTTCACCGTCGACATCAGCATGATGCCCAAGGTCGTCGCCAAAATCGGAAAGCTGGGATCCACCAATTGTCGGTGGGCTGCAAACTGATAATAGGAAAACCCGGCGAAGCCGATCAGCAGCAACAGCGAGCCAGACACCAAAAGCCGTGCAGAGAGGGCCGGGGCGAGAGCTATGACCAAAACCCCAAGGGCGAAGGTCGCCACCAACTCGATCGCGATGGCATAGTTAGGTCGGTAGAGCAGGGTGTTCGTCAGAACGTTCTCAAGGAGCTGCGCATGGATTTCCACACCAGCCATGTTCACGCCCAAGGGGGTTGCGCGGAAGTCCTCAAGTCCGATCGCTGATGTGCCGACCAATATCAGGTGGCCGGCAAGTCGCCCTTGCGGCATCGACCCATCCATCAGATCGCTGGCCGACACGTAGCGGCTTCCAGAAGAAGGGGTTAGGTAAGGCCAGACAGTCCCATCCCCGGCGGTTTGAATAAGCTGTCGGGCTACGACGACACCCTCAATCCCGGCCTCGTTTGTGCGGATTGCAAAGGGTCCGCCGCCTGTGGCTACGCGCAGCAACTCTGGGGACAAGCCCAAACGGTATTCGCCTTGGACGGCCATCACGACAGGTATGCGTCGGTAAACGCCATCGAACTCCGGACGAACGCTGAAAACTCCACGACCTGTCGCGCTGGCCTCAAGTTCCGGCAGGTTCTGCACGATGTCGGGAAACTTCTGAATAAACGGCATCGGGTCTGGCCCAATTAAGGCATGGGACACCTCGACCATCTCACGTTTGACATCTCGGTTGCCGCGTGCAGTGCGAACGCTTGTCTGGCCGACGACAACGCGTGACGCGGCAAAGGCCTCTGCCAGCAGCAGGTCATTGTCGGGCAGGTCTTCAAGCGCGGTCGACAAGCTGGCTGGAAGGCTGGGGTTATCGACGATGAATTGGGTTGGTGACAGGCGATCGGGTTCCGAGAACACGACGTCGAATGCGATAGCCACAGCGCCGGCTGCCGTTGCCGCATTCACCATGTCGGCCACACGATTGCGCGGCCACGGCCACTGCCCTACAGTTTCCAGGCTTTTGTCGTCGATATCCAGAATAGCCACAGGTACCTGCGTCAACTCGCGCGGCTTGATTTGCTGAAAGAAATCAAAGGTTGCAAAACGCAGTGCCGCGACTGGTCCTGGATCGCCAATTCGGATCAACAGACCGCAGAGCAACCCAATGAAGGCAAAGATGCGAACCCATCCTATCCATTTGGAAAACCAGGCGCGCATTAGATATTCAAATGTCCCTGATACGCCCCATGCTTGGGTAACAGCCCGATTCGCAATGATGGATGGGATACCACCTTAAATGCGGCTTCGCTTGCGCGTTTCGTGCATAAGTTGAAGGAAATAAGCGAAAACAGCGCGAATCGTCCCTGAATCAGAAGAATTGTGGCCATAGTTTGGCAGGAATCGGAGTATGGTCTGACAGTTAATTTGTTAGTTCATACCGTATTCTGCATTTCATATTGCTTTCAAGAAGGGGGTATTTATGTCCCTTGATCGCTTTGACGGCCCATTAGATTCTCAGGCGCCCATTATTCTTTTGTCGCCCGAGAATGGGACACTAACCGTTCCTGATGCTTCCCTGCTATTTGCAGCGGATTTCCAAAGGGATGGGCATGACCTGTTACTGGTTAACGAAGCCGCGCCAACGATCCGGATTGAAGACTATTTTCTGTCTGATCCGCCCGCCTCGATCCATGCTCCAAATGGGTCGCAGCTGGCTGGCGAGATTGTCGCGCGTTTGGCCGGCCCAATTGCACCTGGTCAATACGCGCAGGCCGGAGAGCCGCAGCGCGGCGGAGATCCGATCGGGCAAGTGGAAACAATCGACGGAGTTGCGTCCGTGCAGCGTGTGGATGGCACGGTCGAAAATCTCATTGTCGGAATGAAGATCTTCCAAAACGATGTCGTTGAGACGGAAACCGGGGGCAGCGTGTCCCTTACCTTTGCGGATGGGACGATCTTTACCCTCGCGTCTGCCTCGCGCATGGTTATCGACAGCCTCATCTACGACCCAGCCTCTACTGACAATTCTGCGTCTTTCAGTCTGGTGCAGGGCAGCTTTGTGTTCATCGCAGGCCAAGTGGCAAAAACGGGCGGCATGGACGTTAATACGCCGTCGGCCACCATGGGTATTCGGGGCACAACTGTTCTCGCCAGGATAGAAACAGTCGATGGCGCCATCACGACCCAAGTCACTCTGGTACGCGACGCGAATGGCGATCTGGGTCGGGTCGAATTGCGCGGGCTCGATGGGAGCTTGATCCAGACAATCGAAGTGACAGATACACGTTGGGAAGTCACAACCGAAGACGGCGAGACCTTCTCAGTTGAAAGATCCCCAGTCGATGAGAACGATGACAGAGCGTTGATTGCAGATGCTGTCCTTGCCGCTCAATCCGCAGCAAACAGAGTTGCTGCTGGCAACACCTTTGTCACTCTACCCTCCGCATCCGGCGGACCGGGCGGAACCGGTCCTCAAGGACCCGAACAATTGGATTCGGGCGAAGACGTCGATGGCTTTGATGAACCTATCATCGACGATCCGGACGACGGGCCCTCGGAAGGTGGCAATGATGGCGGCGGAGGCGGGTTCGATGAAGCCGCGGCAGAGCTGTTACAATTGCAGGCCGGCGATCTTATCGTGCAGGGGCAGGAAGACGCGGGCGAAGATGGCGGCATCAGCGGCACGATTTCTGTTGGTGCTCCCGGCAATTTCACGTTCGAAATCACCTCAGGCCCAGCGAACGGAACGGCGACGATCGATGAGAACGGCAATTTCACCTATGTGCCCGACGAGAATTTCAATGGCACCGACAGTTTCTCCTATCAGGTTACGGATGACCAAGGCGACCAGGGCACTGGGACAGTCACTGTTGAGGTAGCGCCGGTTAACGATCCACCGGAGTTAAACGATACAAGTACAAGTGCTCCGGAGGATGGAGTTCTTGTAGGATCGCTCGCGGCAACAGATATCGACGGCGATCCTCTCACCTATTCGCTTCTCACGGGACCGTCGAATGGCGCCGTGACGGTGTTGGGTGATGGATCCTACTCCTATGTGCCCGACGAAGACTTCGAAGGTGAAGACAGTTTCGTTGTTCAGGTCGCCGACGAAGAAGGCGCAACCGACACGGCGACTGTTTTTGTGAACGTTACGCCTGTGAACGATGCCCCGGTTGTAACCACCCCTGAAGGCGGTGACACTGGCACGATACAGGAAGACGACGAAGGCGACACTGTATCTGGGGAACTGACCGCATCTGACCCCGATCTTGGTGACAGTCTGACCTGGTCCGGCTCGCAGTCCGGGGAGTACGGTGATCTTGTTGTCGAGCCAAACGGGGAATGGACATACACCATCGATCCTGAGGCCGCCGACCCCTTGATCGACGGTGAGGAGGTCGTCGAGACCTTCGAGGTGACTGTGCAAGACAGCGAAGGGGCCAGCGCCACAACGACAGTGGAAGTCTTGGTCATAGGCACCAACGACACGGCGACGATCTCTGGCGATGCGACGGGGGATGTGGGTGAGGACGGGACGCAGCA
>CAYODE010000003.1:40791-83352 GCA_964402685.1 uncultured Aestuariivita sp.
TCACGGTGACGTCCGAGGACGGGACGGACACGCAGGATGTGGTGATCACGATCACCGGCACGAATGGCGCGGCGACGATCTCTGGCGATGCGACGGGGGATGTGGGTGAGGACGGGACGCAGCAGGCCACGGGCACGCTGAGCACCAGCGACGAGGATACCGGGGAGGCGGAGGTGCAGCCGCTGACCGATGCGCCGGGAGACTACGGTACATTCTCGATCGATGCGGCGGGGAACTGGACCTACACGTTGGACAATGCCAACGCGGATGTGCAGGCGCTGCCGGCGGGTGATGAGCTGACGGACACGTTCACGGTGACGTCCGAGGACGGGACGGACACGCAGGATGTGGTGATCACGATCACTGGTAGCGACGATGCGGCGACTATTGGCGGTCAACTCGCCGGGGATGTAACCGAAGACATAACCCTGACTGAAACGGGAACGGTCACGATATCTGACACCGACACAGGTGAAGAAGAGGTCGTGCCACAAACGGACACCGCCGGAAGCTTTGGCACGTTCTCAATTCTTGCGAACGGCGATTGGACGTATAACCTGAACAACTCCAATGCCACAGTTCAACAACTGGCGCAGGGAGAAGAACTAACGGACACGTTCACGGTCACCTCGACGGACACCGGAACGACCGAAAGCGTCGTGATCACCATAACGGGAACGAATGATGACGTGGTCATCACCTCTCAGGATCTTCTTGGTGCTGTCACGGAGGATGATGTCGAAGGTGAAGCGGAAACTCCGGAACTCACCGATAGTGGGGTCATCGGATTTAGTGACGTTGATCTGACGAACGCGCACTCAGCCTCTGCTTCTTTCACGTCCACAACGCACAGCGTTCAGTTGGGCGTGCTGACCGCGTTGGTCACCACCGATACAACGGGAGTGGGCACAGGGGGCGAAGTGACGTGGTCGTTCTCTGTCGACAATGATCTGGTTCAATTCCTGGGCGCAGGGGAGACCATCACTGAAGTCTATACCGTTAGCGTGACGGACAACGAAGGATCGACAGACACGCGCGATGTCGAAGTGACGATCACCGGTACGAATGACAAGCCCGTCATCGATACTGAGACCAGCGATTTATCAGCTGATGTTCCAGAGGGCACAGATGCGACGGAATTCACTGGCCAGATGGTGTCCGACGATGTGGACCAGAACGATGGCGCAACATGGAGCGTGGTGTCGGAGGGGGAAGATCCGGTAGTTGGTACCTACGGAACCTTCACAATATCGGCCAATGGCGAGTGGACCTACACGCTGACCGAAAGCTTGGAAGGGCTGAACGACCCTAATGAGAGCGGCGTGTCGGCGACAGAAACCTTCACGGTGCAAGTCTCGGACGGCAATGGTGGTATCGACACGCAGGTCATCACAATCAACCTGCTTGGGGACAATGACTTGCCGGTTGTCGATCTTGAACTCAGTGAGGTGACCGGTGACATCGTCGAGGACGGTCCAGTCACGACCAGCGGCCAGTTGGAGGCAACAGATGTGGACGGCCCGGCTGAGAGCCTGGTCTGGCGATTGCCCAGCGAGGAGGGCGTGACGCCGACCGAGTTGACAGGGACCTATGGCACACTGACGATCACGGCGGCGGGCGTTTGGACCTATACGCTGACGGCGGATGTGCAAAGCTTTGCGCAGGGCGCGACCGATCAGGATGTCTTTACGGTTGAGGTGTTTGACGGGATCGGCACAACACCGCAACAGGTGACAGTCACGATCACCGGCACGAATGATGACCC
Source organism: uncultured Aestuariivita sp. (assembly GCA_964402685.1). Lineage (GTDB taxonomy): Bacteria > Pseudomonadota > Alphaproteobacteria > Rhodobacterales > Rhodobacteraceae > Aestuariivita. Next base: position 42,557 of record CAYODE010000003.1, read on the forward strand.
GGTCATCGATACCGTGGCCAGCGATCTGTCGACAGATGTTCCGGAGGGTACAGAGGACACAGAATTCACCGGTCAAATGGTCTCGGACGATGTGGACGTCGGTGATGGCGAGACCTGGAGCGTTGTGTCCGAAGGTGAAGACCCTGTTGTTGGGACCTATGGCACGTTCACGATCTCGGCTTCTGGCGAATGGACCTATACGCTGACTGAGAGCCTGGAGGGGTTAAATGAGCCGGACGGTAGCGGCGTTTCAGCCACGGAAACGTTTACTGTGCAAGTGTCCGACGGGAGTGGCGGTGTCGATACTCAGGTCATCACGATCAATCTGATTGGGGAGAATGACGGCCCGGTCTTCGACGCGGAGGCGAGCGTCGTTTCACGGACCATTGTAGAAGATGACACGCCTGACTTTGTCACCGGGCAGCTGGTTGCGAGCGATGTGGATGGGCCAACCCCGACATGGACAACGCAATCGGGGGGGACAAGCCTGCAGGGCACTTACGGTACCCTGTCAATCACGGCCGCAGGGTTGTGGACCTATACTCTGGATCCTGTTCTCAGTAATGGGTTGGGCCCAGAGGATCTTGTCGACGAGACATTCACCCTGAAAGCAACGGACAGCAATGGCGCTGAAATCACTCAGCAGGTCACAGTCTCTGTTCAGGGAACCAATGATGCGCCGATCATTTCGCCGCCGGGCGCGGAGGCTGAAGGCGCTGTTACCGAGGACGCGGAGGACGACACGACCTCAGGCCAACTGAGCGCGACAGATCCAGAAGGCGATACTGTTATCTGGGGAATTCAAGGTAGCGTCGAAGGTAGTTATGGGGTGTTGTCCGTCGATCAAACCGGCGCGTGGACTTACACGCTGGACAATGCCGCTGCGGACATCCTGTCCGACGGGCCGGGCGGGGGCGCAACAGAGACGTTTTTCGTGACTGTCACTGATACCGTTGGTGATCCGACGCCTCAGACCATTGAAATAACCATCGACATCACCGGCAATAACGATGCGCCCCGCGTTCCAGGCAGCTTGGTTATTGAAAACTTGGACGGAGATGACGTCGTAGATGGGACGTTGACAGCGTTTGATCCGGAAAGCGAAGCCGTGAGTTTCGCAGGCCTTTCAAGCGGCGCCCCGGTTACATCGGGCGCAAGTTTCACAACGGCCAATAATGGAACCGTGACGGTCGATGCAAACGGCGATTTTGTTTACGAGCCGGACGAAGGTTTCGTTGGCTTTGACAGTTTCGAATATCGTGCGACAGACGCCAGCGGTAACTTTACCGATGGCACGGCGACTATTGCAGTAGAAAACACCGGTGGTGGTGACGGCGACCCTGTGGCTGTCACCTTCAACACGGACGCAACTGACGACGTTCCCGCCGGGAGTCTGACCATCGACGCCGAGGAAATCGTAGCGCAACGCGTGAACATCGTATTTGCCATCGATGGGTCTGGCAGTGTGTCGACTGCAGACTGGAACTCGATCAAAGCAAATATTGAGTCTGCACTGTTGCAACTTGAAGGATCGTTTGCCGGTTCAAACACTATAGTGACGGTCGGCTTCTCGGTGTTCGCAGGTTCTGCGACGCAAGTCATATCGTTCAATCTGGTAACGGAAGATTGGGAGAGTGCGCTCGCGGGTCTTAGTCAGCCCAACGGAGCGACGAACTGGGCGCAGGCCCTGCAGCGGACCGAGGAGTTCCTTGACGCTCCAGAAACTTCGGGTGGCGATCCCCGTGGGCAGGGCGCGTCCAATTTCCTCTTCTTCATCACAGACGGAGAACCGACCACCGGGGGCGAGTGGCGGGATGATCGCACCAGCCTGTTGAACGAAGCGGCTAATGGATACACTGTTTCAATCGACGCATTTGGCATCGGCTCGGCGTTTAATGCGGATGACGATGCACAGCAGAACCTTGAAGATCTGGATACTGACCCCGTGCCGCCTGCGGGCTCGAACGAAACCAACTACACGTTGCTGGAAACGCCCAGTCAGCTTGAGGATGCGCTGACGGCGGAGCCCGTGTTCAACCCGACGTTAGTAGACTTGACATTGACTCTCTCGGTGGATGGCGGGGCGACCACAACCCTGAACACCGTAGGCGCCTTGGTTCAGGATGGCATCGACTATCAGCTCGACTTCGCAAAAATCTCCGGTCTGGCGGATCTACTTGGTGCGGAAAACCGGTTCTCGATCACGGCGAATTACGATCTAGACGGCGATGGCGTCTCGGATCTGTCACTGTTTTCGACGGATGTTTTGGGCAAGGCAGACACCTCGCAGAACACTTCCGGAGCCGAAAACGACAGTGCGGATTTGCTGTTTGGCAGTGATCTGGCCGATACGATTTCCGGGGATGACGGGGATGATATTCTCGTCGGCTATGACGGCGCGGATACCCTGATTGGGGGGGCAGGTGCCGACACGGTTCTTGCCGGTGCCGGAGACGACCGCATCGTTATCGAGGATCTGGCCGATTTGGTGAGCGGAGACGAAATCGATGCCGGCGAAGGTCGCGATGTCCTTGGTATCGACGGTGCCGGAATGGTCGATCTATCATTGCTGTCGCAACCGGGTGGCGCAAATACCGGCATTGAAGTCATTGATCTAGATAACGGCGAAGCAAACCAAATTTCCCTGACGGTTGAAGATGTCGTTGACACCCTTGGATCGACCGACACCGTGCTCGAAGGCTTGTCCGGACTAACTGGCCCCCTCGGAAATACTGCCACGATCTATGGGGACACGGGCGATACATTTGAGCTGGTTAACGGTCCAGGAGGGACTTGGAATGAAATTGGCACATTCGCGGATCCCAGCAGCTCGGAGGATCTGGTTGTTTATCAGTATGTAGAGTCAGGATCGGTGCGTGCGACCGTCGCGATTGATGACGACATCGTCCCGGCGGTTGTCTCTTGAGCAGGGTCGTTTCCGTTAAAAGCTGCGGGATCAGCCAGCAGCAATAACCCAGGCGCCGATCATAATCACATACGTCATCTGATGCAGAAACTGATCGAACCCGGCTGCTCGCCAGAACCCGGCATCCGCGGGACCATGCCCTTTGGTCTGTGTGTGAACAGCTTTACCCCAATCGATGTGGAAATGAACGACCCATTCTGCCGCGACGATGGCCAGAGTGAGCCAGAATGGCGTGCCCAAAACGGCAAAACAAACAAGCGAACCTGCAGAATGTACAAGAGCGTGTTGCGCGCGACCGATATGGAGATAAACACTGCGCCCTTCGAGCATCTTGGGAGTCTGCAGAAAATAATCCGCAAACATATGCTTTACCTGAAGAAGAGAAAGCAGGATCAGAATCGACAGCGCCAGCTGGGTCACGTGGTTCTTGTCCTCCGCGACACGATGGTCGCCAGGTTGCAGTTGGCGACGAATATTTGGGCAAAAGCAATTGATTGCAAGGGCATAAGACGTTTACGCTGGGTCGACTCGACGCCCATCTGCGGTAAGGAAGATGCAGTAGCCGCCTGCCGGCAGTTTGGAACAAGACGATAGAACGTACGCTTTTTAAATTCATTTGGAAGTATTCCAAGCGCGACCAGTTGATCCTATTGGCCGTCACAACCTGCTTGTTTCCGCTTCTTTATCTGACGCTTGAGCTTCCCAAACGCATCATTAACGACGCGATCGGAGCTGGCACATCGCCGGTCCAATTTATGGGCTTCACAGTCGATCAGGTTGTTCTACTGAGCGCGCTGTGCGGGGCCTTCCTGTTGTCGGTTTTGCTGCATGGTTTGCTCAAGATGCGCATCAATACGATGAAGGGTGTTCTGGCGGAACGGATGCTCAGGCGGTTCCGCTACACCTTGATCGCGCGCGTGCTGCGCTTTCCACAACCCTATTTCGAACGCACCAGCCAGGGCGAATTGGTGTCGATGGTGACGTCCGAGGCCGAGCCGATGGGCGGTCTGATGGGCGATGCAATCAGTCAGCCGGTGTTACAAGCCGGTCAGATGCTGACAATCCTAAGCTTTCTGTTTCTGCAGTCATTTTGGTTCGGCTTGGCAGCCATTGCCCTGATCCCGTTGCAAGCCTGGCTCATCCCAATGCTGCAGCGCCAGATCAACCAGTTGAACAAGAAGCGCATCGTTCAGGTGCGTGCCCTCGCGGCAGAGATTGGCGAAACCGCGCAAGGCGCTTCAACACTGCGCGCGAATGGTGGTTGGCGATATAGACAGTCGATGATCACCGACAGATTGGCCCGGCTCTTTACGATCCGGTTTGCCATCTATCAGAAGAAATTCTTCATGAAGTTTCTCAACAACTTCATCAACCAGTTGACCCCTTTCTTCTTTTATCTGGTGGGTGGTCTGCTGGTTATCCAAGGTGAGATCACGGTGGGTGCTTTGGTGGCGGCCCTTGCGGCCTACAAAGACATCGCCAGCCCGTGGAAGGAGCTTCTGGCCTATTACAACCAAGTGCAGGACATGTCTTTGCGCTGGGAAATCATCACGGAACGCTTTGCGCCGGATGGCATGAGCGATGAGGCGCTGTTTGTTGGCCATCCAGAAAGTACGCCCGACCTGAAAGGGGCCATAGTTCTCGACGGAGTCAATGTGCGCGATGCCGATGGCAACAGCGTCCTGGAAGACATTAGCGTAACCCTGAACGAAGGAGCGCTGGTTGGAGTGGCCGCCCCCAGTGAAGAGGACCGCCGCGCGCTTTCCGAAGTGCTTGTCCGCGAAGTGCAACCCGCTGGTGGGACAGTTTCGATTGCAGGCCAGCCTTTGTCTGGACTGCATCAATCGGTGGTCGCGCGACATATCGGGCACGCGTCTGCGCGACCAGTAATGTTTCAGGGCACTTTTCTGGAAAACGTCCTCATGCCTCTCAAGTTTCAGCCCCTATCCAAGGAAGGGATGGAGGCGGCGATCGTGGACGCGGAGCGTGCCGGTAACAGCGGCGATCCCCTGGCTGCCGATTGGCTCGACCCAAGCCTTGCTGGGTTGCCCGACGAAACGGCACTGCGCAGTTGGATGCTACAATTAGTCGATGCCTTGGGCAGTGCGCAGCCTTTCTTCTTAAGGGGGCTGGATATGCGCGCCAGCGCCGAGCAAAACCCTGACCTTGTGCAAGCGATTATCTCAGCGCGTGATGCGCTGAAAGCGGATCTGAAAGCCGAAGGGTTGGACCGCGCAGTGCACCGGTTGAACCCTGTCGCCTATAACCCCGCGTTACCGGTGGGTGACAACCTGCTTTATGCGTCCCCTCTGCAGCCCATCACCCAAGAAGCGCTGGCCGGACAAAGCGAATTTCTGGCATTCCTGCGTGAGCAGAAAATCGACGCCGGCTTAATCGCCCTCAGCCGTGACGTGATCGACATGCTTCGCCAGATCTTTGGGATGGACGGTACCGATCATCCGCTGTTTCACAAGTTGGGTCTGGAAGAGGGTGTTTACGAAAAAGCGGCTGAACTGGTCAGTGTTCACGATGATACAGCCGAGTTAAGCGACGATGATCTGGCGCTTTTGATGACCATCCCGTTCGGGATTTCAGCCGAGCAGATCGGCCCGGCTTTCCCGCAGGCGATGAAGGATCAGATTCTTGAATTGCGCGCCAGCCATGGGCAGGACATGCGCGCCACGCTCGAGGGGCTGTATGCTCCGCTCTCGAGTGGTTCTTGGGCTCCTGGGATGAGTGTGCTGGAGAATGCTCTTTACGGTAAGATCTCGGACAACGCCGGCGCTCGGGCAGATGAAGTGCGCAGAAAGGCCGCGGAATGTTTGGAGCAAGCAGGATTGCGAGATCTGGTCGTGGCGCTGGTGTTTGACAGCCCTGTGCCGTTGGGCGGCGCCAATTTGCCTGCGCTTTTGACCGAACCGATGGCCGTCATGCGGGCAGCAATCAAGCATCCACATGTTTTGGTCCTTGAGAATGTTCTGGCCAGCCGTGATCGGGAAGCCCGGCAAGAAGCCTACGAAAAGCTGCACGAGGTTCTGCCGGGCACCACCATGGTGGTGTTGGCAGATGGATTTTCTGAGGATGCCGAATTCTCGCAGAAGCTTGACCTTCAGCAAGGCCGTCTGGTCTCTCAGGGCGAGACAGCGGGCCCGGAGCAGGACGGTGCGGCCAGCGCAGACCTATCCCGCAAACTGCGTGCGTTGGAGCAAACGCACCTGTTCTCCGGCCTCAGTCGGCGACAGCTTCGTCTGCTGGCGTTCGGTGCGCGCTGGTACGATGCGCCAGCTGGGGATTATGTGTTCTACAAGGGCGATCCGCCAAACGATGGTGCCTATATGGTCATCGAAGGGGATGCGGGGCTATACCTGCCCAAGGATGGTAAAGAAGATCAGCTGATCACAACCGTGGGTCCCGGCACATTGGTGGGTGAATTGGGTCTGATCCGCAACGTGCCCCGAGCTTTGGACATGAAAGCCGAGACAGAACTGAAGTGTTTGCGGATTGGCGCCGAAGAGTTCCTGGCCGTGGTTGAAAACGACGCCCAGACCGCCTTCAAGTTGTTGCAGGTGGTCTCGGGATACGTCTCCAATTAACCGAACGAGGTAGGACATGAGACTGAAACGCGTTGAGAAAGGCGGTTCCATTCGCGTGGCTGTCAATGATGCCAGCGGTTACTGGAAAGATGTTACTGACATCATTGGAGATGTCTGCGCTGAGAGCCTTGCAGAAAATACCATAAGCCGGCTTGATGACACGGACCTGCAAGACTGCCCGATGCTCGAGACCTATGACCGTCTACTGCCTTGCGTGGGCGGTGTTGGTAAATTCATGTGCATCGGCTTGAACTATTCCGATCATGCGGAAGAAGCCGGGATGCCTATTCCCGAACATCCAATTTTATTTCTGAAAGCGAATTCGGCCATTGCCGGTGCTGAAGACGATCTTGTGATGCCGCGTAGTGCTAAGAGCGTGGATTGGGAAGTTGAGCTGGGCGTCGTCATTGGCAAAGCCGCGAAATATGTGAGCAAGGACCAGGCCTTGGATCACGTCGCGGGATATTGCGTAATCAACGATGTGTCCGAGCGTGATTTTCAACTCCACCTGACGGGTCAGTGGACCAAAGGTAAGTCCTGTGACGGTTTTGGACCGATTGGCCCATGGCTCGTGACGGCAGATGAAGTCCCGGATCCGCAAAACCTGGCGCTTTGGGCGGATGTCAACGGCAAGCGGATGCAAACGGGGCATACATCGACCATGATTTTTTCGGTGGCAGAGATCATTTCACATCTCTCTCAACTTATGACGTTGCACCCGGGCGATGTGATTGCAACCGGTACGCCGCCTGGGGTGGGGATGGGGCAAAAGCCACCAGTTTACTTGCAGAATGGCGACGAGGTCAAAGTTGGTGTCGAGTTATTGGGTGAGCAGACACAGAAAGTGACAGCGGCTCGTTAGTGGATTGTGCTGTAAGGCTTGTGTTGCCTTGTTCGGACCTTAGGAACGCCCCAGGGTACGCAACGTTACTACAACACCGGGAATGTTGAACGGAGTGTAATCCTGACCCTAATCCGGCGCGCAAAATGTCTCGTGCAAAAACGCAATCACTTGTGCCGTGGTGTTGTTCGCAAGACGGTAATACACGGTTTTGCCGGATCGGCGTGTGGCCACTAGGTCATCTTCCCTCAGTCGCGCCAGCAGCTGCGAGACACTGGCCTGACGCATATCCAGGAGCGTTTCCAATTCGCCGACCGATCGCTCCCCAGTCGCCAGATGGCACAGGATCATGAGCCGTCCTTCATGCGCGAGGCTTTTCAAAAATGACGCCGCTTCTTCTGCGCGCGAGGCCATGTCCGACGGCGCATCAGGTGGCAAGACAAGGTCAGTTGTGGGCATGTAAAGGGCCGGGGTGGTAACTCTTTCGCGCAGTATGCCCGCTCTCATTGCTCAAGTCACGCCCCCGCGTCGGAATCTGGGGCCGGGGCACCTCCTTCAAACGCATTTCCGTTCACATAATCGCAAGGCTCTTCCTGCATCTGAAGGTGCAATCCGTTGCCGTCATAAGGATGCGCCCTGGCGAGGTCTTCGTCCACGTCAATGCCCAATCCGGCGGCGGTAGGTGGCGAAATGAATCCGTCTTCGACCTGGATCGCGCCTTTGATCAATTGGTTGTGGAAGGGCGTTTCGATCGTTTCGCACATCAGGATGTTTGGAATGGACGCGGCAAGGTGAATATTCGCGGCCCATTCCACAGGTCCAGCATACAGATGCGGTGCCATTTGCGCGTTATAGACTTCTGCCATAGCCGCGACCTTCTTCATCTCCCATATCCCGCCGGCACGCCCCAGCGCTGGTTGCAAGATCGTAGCAGCGCCCGCGCGCAGTATGGGGGCAAACTCCGCCTTGGTTGTGATGCGTTCTCCGGTCGCCACAGGGATCCGCACGGCGCGCGCGACCTTGGCCATTTCCTCAATGGCGTCGGGCGGAATGGGTTCTTCGAACCAAAGCGGCGAGTACGGCTCCAAGGCTTGGCCCAATCGGATCGCGCCTGCTGTGGTGAACTGACCATGCGTGCCAAAAAGAAGATCTGCTTTGTCGCCGACCGCTTCGCGTATCGCTTTGCAGAACGCCACCGATTGAGAGATGTCGGACATCGCCGGCATATGACCCCCACGCATCGTGTAGGGACCCGCCGGGTCAAACTTCACCGCTGTGAAACCGCGCGCGACGCAATCTGCGGCCGCTTCTGCAGCGAGTTGCGGTGAGGTCCAGAAGTCTTTCATCCGATGATGCGCCAGTGGATAGAGGTACGTGTACGCACGGATACGATCATTCATCTTGCCGCCGATCAGCGCATAGACGGGCCTGTCGCGGTCCTTGCCCAGAATGTCCCAGCACGCAATCTCGAGCCCCGAGAATGCACCCATCACGGTCAGATCTGGGCGTTGCGTAAACCCGCTGGAATATGCCCGACGGAACATCAATTCGATGTTTTCAGGGTTTTCGCCGGACATGTGCCGGTCAAAGACGTCACGGATGACATGGGTCATTGCGTCTGGTCCAACAGAGGATGCATAGCATTCGCCCCATCCCACAATCCCAGTATCCGTGGTCAGTTTCACCAGGATCCAATACCGACCGCCCCAGCCGGGTGCCGGCGGTGCAGTAACGATCACGTCAACATCAGTAAGCTTCATATCGACCTCTCCCCTTTTGGCCGACCCTGCCGCCGCTCTGGATCAGGCGCAAGCCGCAAAGACGAGCTTTTGGAAGCGACAGCGATCTTTGCCAGAAGGGAGGTGTAAATCGATCGCTTCGAACAAGTGCCGCCGCTATCGAACGTCGGCCCTCATGCAAGCGCGAATGGACTTGGATGCAGAACGGTAATGGCTCGCCCCAGCGGCTTCGGCCCAACGTCCGGGAGTCCATGCATTCTTGGCGCCTTTCATCGCACTTCCGTAAAGCTGTGAGTTCGAAAGCGAATGGATGAGTGCCATGAGTTTTTGATGATTAGCATCCAAGAGGGATATCGTGTCCGCCCAGGTCAGATGCGCTTGGCGATCTCGCAAAGCTACGTTGTATCGTTTGAGGTCGCTCCACTTGTATCCTTTCGCGGGAAAGTAGACCGGCTTTCCAGCCAGGCCGTCGTGATACCATCCCAAAAACAACTCGATCCAGTGCGCGCGATGCGCGATTACGTCTTTGATGGACGTATTGTCCTCTCGGTGCCTGAGGGCTGTGTCGCTCTCCAATGCGTCGATTAGTATTCTTAACTTTTCAAACTCTGTCTCAGTGACACTCAAAAGTTCGGTTTTGGATGCAGCGGCCATGATCGCACCTGTTGTCCACGATGCTGCGTATCACGCAATCGGTTTGCGTTGTTTGCGGTATGTCAAACGGTCCGCTGCAACGTGAACGACACCTGTGAGGTGAAGCAGTTGATCGGGATCAAGGCCGTATGCCGAAAGAGATGAGAGCATCCTTCAAAACCGGGGCGAAGGACAGCGGCCATGTGCATTGTAACGCGGAATGCACAAGACCTCAGACTGCGCAATGGACTGGGCAAGGAAGTCTGCCGATTTCACGGTGTGCATCTTGCCGATATTGGAGCGCACGGATGTGATGCAAACTTTCGTGCGGCGGCTGTTATTGACTAGACCGACTGTTGATCGGCTGCTGCGGCGGACGTTTGGGTCTTAATCGCCAAGTGAGAGAGAAGAGATTGGCACTGGATCAGGAGGGAAAGACTATGGCCTTAAACGCGATTGAACAGGAGTTGATCCGAAACAGCTTCAACGTTCTGTCCCGTGACCTCGAAACCCATTCGCAGGACTTCTACGAGGCACTGTTTCAGCGTGACCCAAGCCTGCGATCCCTGTTCGGTCCAGACCTTGCAAAGTAGGGGATGAAATTCATGGCGGCGTTGGGAGCGATTGTCGACAATTTGGAAAGTGAGGAAAAGAACGCTCAACACTATCAGGACCTTGGCGATCTTCATGCAAGGAAAGGAGTGCAACCTGAACATATCGAGCCAATGCGCGAAGCGCTGATCGATACATTGCGGTCCGTCTTTGGAGAAGAGTTTACGCCGGTATTGGAAGGCGCATGGCGAGAAGCTTTTGACCAAGTCGCCAGGAACATTATGCGATCTGACGAGTGAGTGGCCGACTGAGAAAGCCACACAGGTTAGGCTCTTATCCTCAACTGGACCAAGAAAGCTCATTGCCTCGTCTGTTTGAGAGCGATTGAGGTGAATGAGTTCCAAAGACGATATCGGATTTGGACGGGATTCCTTGGTGCCGCTACCGTTGCGGCTGCGGCCATGGTGCCGCGAAATCGCAGCACCAACGTCTTTTACTCAGCTATGCGCGTATTGGCGGACCATGTGACCGCCATCCACGTCCAGAACAAACCCTGTCGTGTTGGTATTTGACATCAAAAACAGCGCTGCATCTGCCGCCTCATCGACTTCACCGACCCTTGCTAGCGGAAGGGAGGCGCCCGTCGCTGCGTACATCCCCTCACGCGCGGCAGTATCCATACCGGCATAGGCTTCTGACTTGATCATCCCTGGGGACAAACAGTTGACACGCAGATCCGGACCCAGTTCCAGCGCTAGCCCGCGCGCTAACGCCTCCACCGCGCCGTTGACGGCGCCGAGGCCGGAACAGTTCATGCCGGGCCTGCGGGACAACACACCCGAAAAGAAGGTGATCGATCCACCGGGCCGCAACTTGGACAGCGCGGATTTCGCTATGGAGTAGGGACCAAAGAACTTTGCATTAAACATGGCGCGAAGATCGTTCTCAGGCAGATGTGCAAAGGACCCATGCGCTGCGCTCGATGCCGAAATGACCAAGTGGTCGAACTTCTCCGGCAAGGATGCGGCCCAGGCGCTCACCGAATCTGGTTTTGTCATATCCACGGGTATTGCGGTGCCGCTCCCCAGTTCAGCGACTGCGGCTTCAAGTTTCTCGCTGTCTCGGCTTGAGATAACGATTTCTGCCCCGGCTTCGGCCGCCTGACGGGCGATCGCCTTGCCGATTCCGGAACCCCCGCCAACGACCACAACCGTTTGTTCGTAGAATTTCATCGTTGCTTCTCCTTAGCGAATTGCTTTGGTTTCGGGGCGAATAAAGTTGAAAACCGTGTGCGCATCACCGCCCGCGAACAGGAATTTGATCACCATCGCGGCGGCGGCTTCCAACTGATATGCGTGCCGATTGTCCCCGAGCCGCAAGGGCTCTGCTCCGACATCTGCGATCAATTGCGAGATCGCCGGGTCGGCTTGATCGTCCGAGGTGTAGAGCGTCACCATTTGCCGACCGTCATATGTCATGTCCGGGTCCGCCCATACGGCGACCTGCGCCATGTTGAACGCCTTGCCAACATGGGCACCGGGCAGGGCGTCTGCAATCGCTTCGGTCAGGGATCGACCGTCGGTACGTGTCGTCAGAAAGGTCTCGATACTGACCGGGTTGTTGATGTCGATCACGATCTTTCCTTCAAAGGCAGCGGGACCCCCGGCGGATTCAATCGCGTCAAAGACGTCTTCCCAGCGGGTCGCAAGTACCACGACATCTGCGAACTCCACTGCCTCTGCGGCGGTTCCGCTCGCGCTACCGACAGAGGCAGCTGCAGCGGTTGTTTTCTCGGCCGAGCGCCCTGACAGCATGATCTCATGCGTTCCTGTCCATTTACTGGCAAGCGCTTTGGCCATGCCGCCTGCACCTACAAATCCAATCTTCATTTGCGACTCCTGCGTCTAGTGATGAGGATTATGTAGGGGATCGGAAATCATAGTTGAAATTGATGTCATTTATTGATTGCATAATTTGTATGGATATAAAGCAATCTGACATTGGCTTGCTCATCGCATTGGACGTTCTTCTTGAACAGGAAAGCGTCACGGCTGCGGCTGATATCCTTGGCATCAGTCAGCCCGCGATGTCAGCGCAATTGGCACGTCTGCGGACCCTCTTTAACGATCCTTTGTTGGCGGCATCCGGGCGCAAGCTTGTGCCGACCGCGCGAGCGGAGGAAATCAAGACACCCTTGCGCGCGCTCTTAATGGATTTAGATTTGCTGGTCAGACAAACGGCACAGTTTAATCCGAAGACGACGGACAAGACCTTTCGCTTGATCGGAACCGATTACATTCATGCGGTCTTGTCGCCAGAGCTCAGTGTGTCGTTTGGTGAGGCAGCGCCCAAGGCGCGCGTTGCCCTGTTGCCGTTCGACCCTCCCTCGGTTTGGGCCCAGTTGGAACAGGATGACGCCGACATTGCGCTGGTCACCGCGATGAACCTCCCCGAAGCGCGCCGCCGTCCCGGTTTGACAGAGACATTCAAAGTCATTCAGCGGAAAAACCATCCACGCGGAACGGAGCCATTCACGTTGGATTCGTTTTGCGCAGAAGACCACGCGCTGGTCTCGCCGGAAGGCGGCGGATTTTTCGGTGCGGCAGATAAGATCCTGTCTAACAAAGGGCGCAAGCGTCGGATTGCGTGTTCTTTACCGAATTTCCTATTGGCTCCCAGTCTCGTCGCCACCTCGGATCTGATTGCCCTCATTCCAGCACGGCTCGCAAAACGCCACGAGGATCTGGTTGACCAGTTCGATCCGCCTTTCCAATCGCCCAGTTTTTCTGTGGACTTGCTATGGCATCCCCGCCGTCAAAATGATCCTGCACACGAATGGCTCCGAGCTCTGGTCTCCCGGATCGCCGCTCGCTTGTAAGCTGAGAAGCCGTGGAATTATCCCAACGTTTCCAGATGCCCATCCACGACGCGCTGCACCATCGGCGCGAAATGCGAAAAGGACGGTGTTTCCATATCCGGGAGCTTTCCAGCCTCGTCCAAATACCGCACTTGGATGATCTTCTTAAGGTTTGGGTTGGCTTCAAAGGCCGCAACTTCGTCCGCGTCCATCGGACCGCCCTGAAGGCTGAGCGTGTGCACCGATGCCTCGGACAAGCGATCAAAGTAGCTCGGCCGTGTTGCGCAAAGGTATCGCTTGGCTGCCACATGATACTTCACACAATCGATCACCACTGATGGGAAGAAGTCTGACAGAACCTCCGCGCCGGCGTCCTCGTGATGGCGATCCTGGGTATCATCCGGGTGGTACGTGCCGAATTCAGACGTGAAGTGCCCGATGTCATGTAATAAGGCCGCTACGATGACGTCTTCTGGCAGCCCTTGCGCTTCGGCCATGGTGGCGCCCTGAAGCATGTGCTGGGCCATTGTGACCGGCTCGCCCAAATAGGCCTCTGATCCGCGCCGTTCGAAAATGTCGGCCAGGAACGCAACGACGTTTTCACGCGAAAGCTCAGGCATCTTCAGCTTCCAGTGCCGCGAGAGTCGACAAGAGCCCGTCCTTGTCAGCGTAACAGCCTTGCAGCCATCGGGTACCTTCGCCTGAATAGCCTTTTCGCGCATGCAAAACGCGGGTGTTGTCGACGATGAACGCCTCACCCGGAGCGAGTTTGAATGCGATCTCCATCGCAGGGTCATCAATGATGTCCGACAATCGGCGGTAGGCAGCGTACCAGTCGGCCATATCGTCAAAGGGCACATCCACACAGGGTGCGGCCGAGCGGGAATTGAAGCGGATACCCTGCAGCATGCCATCAGGTGAAAGCTCGATCATCGGTCGGCGGGATTGCAAAGCCACGCCCGCACTACCAGCATAGGAAAAGCGCATGGGATATCGCGACAACAGCTCGAACCAGCGCGGTGCCTCCTTCCTCAATCGCAGCGCCGCGGCGAACCCGTCCACCACCATGTTCTCTCCGCCCTCTGCCGAGTTTTCCAGGCAAGCCAGGACTTGCAGCGTGGGGACCGGATCGCGATAAGGGTTGTCAGTATGGGCCTGCAAACCCAGCCCTGTATAGGCAAGGTTCACGGGGTTCACCTCGGTGCGCACCTCGAACAGCCGCCCGTAGTTCGTTTCACGCACAAAGCCAAAAAGATCAACGATATCAAAAAGACCACCTTCGCGCGGCTCCATGCCTATAACCTTGGCAAAGCCAAATTCACGTACGGCACCTAGCCAATTGCGCCTTTCATGTGCCTCAGATTTCAAGCGGCTGAGATGTGCGGAGGGTACCCGCCCCGACATCTGACTGTCCCACGCGGAGACACCTGTTGGCAGAAGCCCACACTCCGCATTATCGGTTCGGTCATAAGTGTGTTCCGCTAACCATCGCTCCGGCCAAGCGCAAGTTTTTCCCTCGGGCGCGAAGGTGACATGCACTTGCCCCTCGCCCAGACGAGCGTCGTCAATTCTTAGGTCGCGCGGGATATCATTCAGGGTGATCAGTCTTTGATCATTGCCCGGGTCACGCGTTTCTGGATCCAACGCGTTGTCCCGCAACCAGATTGCGTGAAACCGCAACGACTGGTTTGAGCCGCTGAGACGCAAGACTGTCCCATCCTCTTCAATCGAAATGTCTGACCACATGGCGTCGTGTTTCCTTCTTCTAATCCATACACGATCAAATCGAATGCCACTCGGCAAGTAGGAAACTGTTCGGCGCGAGAGTGGTCAACTCACCGTCTCTGGGGATGTCTGATCTGATTGAGGTCGTCGCCCCAAGAAAACCCCAAGGCTGATTGCCATTAGAACTAGCGACAAGACAAACGGGGCGCCTGGCAAATAGATAACCGCGTTCTCGTGGGTGAAGGCCGCAAAAATGCCTGTCATGATCAAAGGAGAGATGATCATCGATAAGGCATGAAGCGAGGCCAGAACCCCTTGCAATTCGCCTTGCGCGTCATCCCCCACGGCACGGGACATCATCGCGCTGAGCGCCGGTGTAATCACTGCACCCAATGCGGCAAGAGGCGTCAGAATGAGCGCCAGCGTCCCGCTTGTTATGACTGCCATTGCGCCAAAGGCCGCCATGTCAAACACATGACCGTAGATCACTGTATTCCGTTCCCCGAGCCATTTCAGAAGAACACGGATCAACCCACCTTGGACCACGGCCATCATGATCCCGAACAATCCCAAAGACAGACCGATCATTTGCGGCGACCACGCAAAGCGTTCCTGCGTGAAATAGGACCAGACAGCTGGGTAGACGTAAAACGCAATGGAGTAGAGGAGATAGACGACCAACAAACGCCCAATGCCCGGCAAACGCGCGACATGGCGGAACGCACCGAATGGGTTCGCACGCGACCACTTGAAGGGGCGGCGAATGCGATCGGTCACGGTTTCTTTCAGAACAAAATATCCAAAAACCGCGTTTAATGCCGCCAACACGGCCGAGGCATAAAACGGGGCACGTGTCCCAAACTCAGCGAGCGCACCACCGATCATAGGGCCCAAAACAAAGCCTGCGCCGAATGCGGCACCGATCAGTCCGAAATTTGCCGCCTTTTCATGTGGCTCCGAGATGTCGGCCATATAGGCCGATGCAGTTGGGCCCGTCGCAGCGGTGATACCTCCGACGACGCGTCCCAGCAGAAGAAGCCACATGGTACCGGCGACCGCCATCACCAAATAATCAAGGCTCATCACCACTAGGGAAATCAACAGAATAGGCCGCCGGCCAAACCGATCGGACAATGCGCCTATGATCGGGCCAAACAGAAACTGCATGACGGCAAACACAGTCGACAGGACGCCACCCCACAAAGCGGCACTGGCAAGCGTACCCCCCTGCACCTCCAAAATCAGGTCTGGCATGACAGGGATGATCAGCCCAATACCCATCGCATCCAGCATCACGGTGATCAGAATAAATGTGATGGGAAGGCGCAAAACGGGGTCTCGTTGCAGTGACTAAATGTCAAACTAGGATGACAGGCTTTCAAAGGAAAGCCGTCTCAGATGGTTTGCCGTCACGTGACGTAGAGTTAGGCCTGTCGCGATCGCACAGTGGATGCAAACCGACGGGCGTCTGCAGGCGCGTGACCCATCTGGGATACAGGATCAAAAAGCTGGTTCGCTGGCAAATCGGGGAAGTCTCGGCGCACCAGGTCAGCAAGGGGTGTTTGCGTTTCCGCAGCCTCACGGCACAGCGCCTTTGTCGTTGCCTGCGCCTCGGGCCTTGGCATGTCGCGTGCCAAGGAAAAACTAAGCGCTTCCGCATGGACCATATCAAGCTGCGAAGACAACGCATGTGCCATCTGGGCAGGCTTTGGTGACAGATTTGGAGTGAGTTTTGTGGCGATTTCCAACGCGGCAGCCGTGCCAAGGACGACCTGCGGCAACGCCGTCCATTCGGCAAACCACGCCGCCCCGTCCCGCTGATAGCGATGCGCAGAGTTGGCTTGCAACACACTTAGCTGGCCCTGAACCTGTGCCGATAGCGCGACCAACGCTGATGGAGCCACCGGGTTTTGCTTTTGCGGCATGGTTGAGGAGGCGCCGGAGGAACCAAGGCTAACTTCGTCAATACCGGTTTGTGTCAAAGCCGTCAGATCTTCGCCCATCTTAGCCAGAGCAATACAGATCCGCCCCATCCAGCTAGCAAGCCGCAAAACCGGTCCGCGATCCGTGTGCCAACTGCGTTCCGGATCCTCCAAACCCAGCGCCGCAGCGAGGTCTGCGCGCGTTTGCAAGGCTTCCGGTCCTAAAGCCGAGCCGGTGCCCGCGGCCCCTGACAGCGACGCCCAAAGAGATGTGCGACGCAAGGCGTCGATCTCTGCCAATAGATCCAGTAGCGGCCAACCCCATTCCGCGGCAACGGCACCAAAGGACGTGGGTGTCGCGTGCTGTCCGTAGGTGCGTGCGGCCATTGGCAGATCCGCATGGGCCTCGGCCAAGTCCGCCAAGGCGTTCAGGACGGTGTTCAGATGCGCCTCACAGTGCCCCAACGCCTGACGTAATCTAAGCATCAAACCGGTATCGATGATGTCTTGCGACGTCGCACCCCAATGCAGATATTGCGCATGCTCCGGCGCGTTCATCGCCTCGCGGAACGCAGCAAGAAGCCCTGGCACGCTCACACCGTTTTCCCCGGTCGGGTCTGACAGCGCCCCGGGATCGATCTGCAACTCCATCGTCGCGCGGTGGATGGCTTGAGCACTCAAATCGGGGATGATGCCCTGCGCGCCTTGCACTTTGGCCAGCGCTCCTTCGACCAACAGCATGGCGCGCACCTCGGCCGTGTCCGAGAATAGGCGAGCCGTTTCACCCGTCGGAAAGAGGCGGTTGAAGATCAGGCTGTCAAAGACTGAGGCGGCCATGGCATCCCTCGTTTTTTTTCGCGTGCCAGTAAAGTCAGATATGGCCCGTCTCGCGCAGAAATTCCGAGAGAACGTGCGCGTATTCCTCTGGGTTTTCAACACAAGGCAGATGGCCCGCGCCCCGGATCAGGTGAAACTTTGAACCGGGGACGAGATCAACGGTTTCGCGCACCAGATCTGGCGGAGTTGAGCCGTCTTCACTGCCCGCAATCCCCAGTACAGGCAGACGGAGGCCGCTGGTAGGTGTATAGAAATCCGTACCGGAGATTGCCGCGGAGCAGCCCGCATATCCTGCGTCAGGTTGCCGGACGAGCATATTGCGCCACAGCTGCAACTCGGGCGTGGCGCGGAACGCTTTTGAGAACCATCGTTCCATGACCGGATCGGCCAGCGCCTCAATACCACCTTTTTCAACGGCAGTAATGCGGTCATCCCACATGTCCTTGGTGCCGATCTTTGCGCCGGTATTCGACAGCACCATCGCACGGATCAGATCCAGTCGTTTGACCGCCAACCCCTGCGCAATCATCCCCCCGATGGAGAGACCGACAAACATGCAATCCCGCACCTCCAGCAGATCCAGAAGCCTTTCCGCATCGGACACCAGCGCTCCCATCGTGTAAGGGGCGGCAGGACATGAGGACAAGCCGTGCCCACGTTTGTCAAATCGGATCAGGCGCAGACCCTCGGGTAGATAGGGCAGGATCGGATCCCATAACCTGAAGTCGGTGCCCAACGAATTTGCAAAGACGACTGGCGCCCCGTCCGCTGGTCCATCCACGCGATAATGAAGCTGGACATCTCCCAAATCGGCGATTTGCATGTTGGGTCCTTTCCTGGGGTCGGGGTCTGAGGATTACCGCATCATCCGAAAATGCGCCATGATTTGCCCGTGATCTGAGGCCAGCTTGTTATAAGGCGCCTCAGGGTGGCTACCATCAGTCAGATGGTCGTTGAGGACGCTGAAATATTCCATAACGGCAATGGCTTTGGGCCAGTCCGGAAGGAAGTGGCGGGACATCAGGATCTGATCTATGCTTTCATACACCCCGCCGAATGACGCGGTGTAGACAACATCGCGCAGGGATTTGCGCACAAATTGCTTTTCGGCGGAATGCAGACGGACGCGATTGACGGCCTCAGAAATGCTCTCGTCCTCCTCGCCCGTATATCGATCCGCGGGGTGTTTCGCGTCATGGCGCAGCATCCAGGCGTAATTCTTGAAGGGCAATTCGCCGGCGATGATTTCAGAGCTGACAGCGTGTTCGCCATCGTTGAAATCGCCCAAAACAATCACTGGATGACCGGCATCCAGTTCTTCGACGATAGCGCTCCGCAGGACCCAAGCCTCTGCCATGCGGCGAAGCGCGCTACGCAGTGAGCCCATAGCCCGACCAGCCGGATCATAGGCCGTCAGAACCGCCTCTGGCGCAAAGTCCGATCCTTCGGGACGTACATATTCGCCCAGTTTTGATTTCAAATGGCAGTTGAAGACGGTGATGACCTGACCCTTAATTGGTATACGCGCCATGAGGATCGGTCGGGACAGGCGCGAAATGGTATAGTGCCCGCCATTGCCACCGCCTAACTCGTTGAAGGGGATCGTGAGTGGTCCATCGAGTTCTTGAATGACCTGAGGAGGTTCGGCAAAGCCAAAGCGCGACAAGATCGCAACGCCGGGCCTGCGTGCGCCAGGTTCACCATCAAAGAGATTGGGTGCAAAGGCCAAACCGCCTTTCCCGTACGATGTATAGATCAGCTTTTTGAAGATTGCTTTGCGGTGATACCGCTTGGACGAGTCCGGGATTGTCGCATCATTCGCTGCTGCCCCGCGCCGGTCGGCCTCTTCAATCACCGACGTGAGCGCGTCTTCTTCGAAGATTTCCTGGAACCCGACGATATCGGCGTCAAGCGTCAACAACTGATCAGCTAACCAGTCCTCTTTCCATGCATACTCCTCGGGCGTGTAAGACTGAAACCGATAGTATTCCTTGTCCGGACCTATCAGGTTTTTGACGTTGAAACTGGCGATGGTGAATTCAGTCACGACTGACCTCCAAATCGGGTTAGCGCGCTTGCAAAGATCGACGCATCGACGTTTCCACCGGATATGGTGCAGATCACGTCATCGCCCTCGATCTGATCGCCATAGTAGAGTGCAGCCGCAAGGGCCACTGCACCGCCCGGTTCGGCGACGACTTTCAATCGTTCAAACGCGGCTACCATCGCTTGCAAGGCCTGATCTTCTGACACGACAAGTCCCGACCCGCACAGACGCTTCATGATTGGGAATGTGATTTGCCCGGGTGCGGGAGTGATGATCGCATCACACAGACTGCCGGAAGTTCGGTTGTTGGTCTCGATCCCACCCGAGATCAAAGAGCGCGCCACATCATCGAATCCTTCGGGCTCCACAGGACGCACCAGCATGTCCGGTGCCCTCGCCTCCAACGCCAACGCGATGCCCGATGTCAGACCACCGCCGCCGCAACAGACCAGCACGTCGGCCTTAGTGACACCAACCTCAGCTGCCTGCGCGGCGATTTCCAATCCGGTTGTCCCTTGTCCGGCAATAACCTGTGGTTCGTCGAACGGCCGGATCAGAGTGAGTCCACGCTCTTCTGCCAGTGCCGCCCCGATCGCGGCGCGATCCTCTCCGGCACGATCGTAGAGCACAACTTCGGCGCCCAAGGCGCGTGTGTTGTCGATTTTCATCTGCGGCGCATCCGACGGCATGATGATCACTGCAGATGTGCCGTGCAGCTTAGCCGCAAGCGCCACGCCCTGGGCGTGGTTGCCGCTGGAAAACGCGATTACCCCTCGGGCGCGTACGTCATGGTCCAGCGCCGACAGAGCAGACCAACCGCCGCGGAATTTGAAGCTGCCCGTGTGCTGAAGACACTCCGGTTTAATCCAGACCCGACGTCCGGCGATCTCATCCAGAAAGGGAGAGTTTAAAAGCGGTGTCTTGCGCGCATGCCCGTCCAACCGCTCCGCGGCGGCTTCGATCATGTCGATGTTCATTGCAACTTCTCCACCCAGGTTCTTAAGGCCGCAACCGACGCGGGTTCGTCCAGATACGGGATATGCGCGCGGTCTGGCACGTCGGCCACGATCAGGTCCGGTGCCCGGCGAGCCATTTCCGCTACTGTATCGGCCGACAACAGGTCCGAGTTCGCACCGCGGATCACAGCCATCGGTTTGCCTATCAATGCATCGAAGAACGGCCAAAGATCCGGGCTAGGCTGTGCTCCCGCGTCCAGCACCGCATCGCGTAGCTTGGGGTCGTAGGTGATTTCCAAACCTTGAGGGGTTTCCTGATAAAGTTTGGTGACTTCTTCCATCCATCGGCTCTCTGGCACGTTGGCGAAGCCGGCCATTACTTTTGGCATTTCACGTGCTGCTTCTGCATGGGTTTTCCAAATAGGATTGCGGCCAATGTAATTCTTAATGACCTCAAGGCCGACGGGTTCGATGACCGGCCCTATATCGTTGAACACCACACCCAAAATGCGGTCAGGCGCTGCCACGCCCATGCCCATCGCGACAAGCCCACCACGCGACGTACCCAGAATAGCTGCTTTTTCCAGCGCTAAGTGATCCATCAGCGCGAGAACATCGCCAACTTCCACCGGGATTGCGTAGCTCATGTAGTCCTTGGCCCATTCAGATTGTCCGCGCCCGCGGTAGTCCGTTTTGATCAAGCGACAATCGGAGAGATGAGGTGTAACGTAATCGAAGTCGGCCGTGTTTCGGGTCAGACCGGATAGGCACAAAACTGGCAGCCCCTTGCCTTCGTCCGTGTAGTAAAGGTTCAGCCCGTCAGGGGCGGAGTAATGGGGCATCAGACACCTGCGGTTTGGGGAATTGTCGTGAGGTCGGACAAGATGGTGCCCGGAGTCCAAGGCATCCGATCCACCGGTTCATTCGCGCGGTTCACCCAAGCGGTATGAAAGCCGTAACCGGTGGCACAGGCCGCATCCCAGCCGTTGGACGAGACAAACAAGACCTCGCCCTTGGCGCAGCCAAATCGGGCGCCCACCAAGTCATATACCCGTGCATCCGGTTTGAAGATGCCGACGCTTTCTACAGATAGCACATCGTCCAACACATCGCCGATGCCAGCGGATTGCACCGCCCCGTTCAGCATATCGGGCGACCCGTTGGAAAGGATGGCCGTGTTCAAACCTGCCGTCTTTAATGCGGCCAGCATTGTCGGTACTTCGGGATAGGCTTGAAGCTCCCAATAAAGATCCAGCAATCGTTGACGCAAGGCAGGATCTCCTGCAAGCCCCGTCGCCTCTAAGGCCCAATCCAGTCCGTTTTGCGTGACCTCCCAGAAGTCAGTATGCGCATCGGCGACCGCACGCAGCCATGTATATTGCAGCTGCTTCAATCGCCATTGGTTGGCCAGGTTAACCCATGTGTCCTTCAGGGCTGGAAACTCAGGTTCCGAGGCTGCTTGTCGCGCGGCCGCCGCCACATCAAACAGCGTGCCGTAAGCGTCAAAGATGCAGGTTGTGATCGGCATCGTGTGCTCCCCCTCTGGTGTCATCGGCAATCTGGCACAGCCGCCCATTGGACGAAACCCGGATCATCGAATAATTCCGTCCTCTCAGGCGTGGGTTTACTTCACGCTGGTGTCCACTAGGCTAGGCGCGAGCCTGAGCACCCGCGAGAGACGCGGCCTCTCCCTTTCCCAGAAAGCACAGGAACTTGCGATGACAGAGGTCAAGACCGGCGACACCGTTGCCATTCACTACACCGGTACGCTGAAAGACGGCACACAGTTCGACAGCTCTGACGGTCGCGACCCGCTGTCGTTTACAGTCGGAAGCGGCCACGTGATTACGGGTTTGGACGTTGCGTTACCCGGAATGGTCGTTGGCGAGAAAAAGACCGTTGAGATTGATTGTCGCGACGCCTACGGACCCATAAACCCAGCGATGCGGCAAGCTATTCCACGCGAAGGAATCCCAGACGATATACCGCTGGAATTGGGTATGCAGCTTCAGATGCAAACTCCAGAAGGGCAGGCGATCCCGGTCACGGTTGTAGACCTTTCTGACACCGAAGTGACACTTGACGCCAACCATATGTTGGCCGGTCAAGATCTGATCTTTGCGATCGAGCTTGTCTCTATTGAGTAGGTTTCGCCGTTAGGGACGCAGGAACGTGGTATCGGCGCGGGCAACAGCCGTTTCCGAGAGGCTTTGTTCGCTGACGGGCGGCGCAGTATCCAGAAGCCGGAACGAAATGCCGGAGACTTGAATGTTGTCCTGAGCGTATTCCAAAACTGTACCAAACGCAGTTCGTGCGGATCCAACCATCGACGGTTCACTGATAAAGGCCGTCCCTATTAGCCCGGCCAGTGCGACAGTTAAGAACCGCGCAGCCTTGCGTGCGCTACGGGCGCGCTGCTGGCAACGTGTTCTGTTCGAAACGGGTTTTTGTATCGTAAAATCCAACATCGCTTCTGAATGTGTCTGGCGATTCTGTCATAATCCAGATGATTCAGGGGCGATATCGCGTCCGTTTTCTGCGTCCGAAGGCGGCTTTGTGATCAGAACCATTGCCCCGGCTCAATCAACCCAAGATCCAATAGCTGACGCGAATGCCATTCGAACGTGGTCGTGTTGTGCCACTTGAAACTGTCGATATCGAAGGTCGAACCGGGATTGCTTTTCAAAGCTTTCGCCGTCCGGAATGAACAGATCGCCGCCGTCAGGTTGTTGTGCCAAGGGCATGCGAATGTGTTGTACTCTTCGTCATTGAACGTGTGATCGGCGCGGAGTTTCAATCCGGGTTTGGTCCAAAACAAGGCAATTCGGTCGATTTTACGACTGACTTCGGGAATGTACTCCTCATACCGCCAACGCAAGCCGCCATAGAAATTGAGCTGTCGGTCTTTGGGTTGGCCGGTGGATGCATCGGGACGTGCTAACGCGTAGTAGCCTGTTCGGTCCAGATGTGCGCGTTCCAACGATACCGCATTGGGTGCCTTGGATAGATCATCGGCGTAAAGGTCAACGACATAACACAGCATTGCGTTCCGACGCTCCTCTGCGTGGAACGCCAGCATCTCGCCCACGCTGCGTGTTTCGCAAAAAGGATAGAACAGATATTCGCCGTTGTAGCAGTAATACATCCAAATACCGGGTGCGATGGCGATGATCTGATTGATCGCCTCTTGCGCCACATGAGGATGGGTTATGGCGTGATTCACTCGTACAATTTTGGCTGCAACGTCATCGGGCAGCGTAAACGCGTCCGGCACTAAAGCGATCACCACCTTGAACTGGCAGTCGAGGTGATGGCGTAGGGTCGAGGCGACTTCGGTCTCGTCCTCAACCAGAACCACTGCGACAGGACCTTTGCCACAAACCGAACTGGCTTCGCTCAGAAACGCATCAAGGGATGGGAAATGCCGGGCCGACATGTTGTTTGCAGTGATCCTCTGTTTGGCGCTTAGGCCAGAATCGGCGAATTCCGCGCGCATTGCAAGGCGAACGCCCTTGGTCTAGAAGGCCGCTGATCCCGCAAAGAACTGGTGTCCTCATGGCCGAGCCGAAGAAGCTTTTTATCAAGACGTATGGCTGTCAGATGAATGTCTATGACAGCGAACGCATGGCGGAATCGTTGGGCGGACAAGGCTATGTTGAGACCTCATCGCCAGACGACGCGGACATGATTTTGTTGAACACCTGCCACATCCGCGAGAAAGCGGCGGAAAAGGTGTATTCCGAACTGGGACGTTTCAAAGGCCTCAAGGCGGAAAAACCCGATTTGAAAATTGGCGTGGCAGGTTGTGTCGCGCAGGCTGAAGGTGCCGAGATAATGCGCCGCCAGCCTATGGTCGATCTTGTGGTCGGGCCGCAGAGTTACCACCGACTGCCCGAACTGGAGGCGAAGGCTCGTGGTGGAGAAAAGGCGCTCGATACCGATTTTCCTGAAGAGGATAAGTTCGAGCACCTCAAATCACGTCCCAAAGCCAAACGTGGACCGACTGCGTTTCTCACGGTACAGGAAGGCTGTGACAAATTCTGCGCGTTTTGTGTGGTGCCTTACACGCGCGGTGCCGAAGTATCGCGCCCGGTAGATCGCGTTCTGGCCGAGGCGCGTGATCTGGTCGAGCGCGGCGTGCGCGAGATCACTCTGCTGGGTCAAAACGTCAACGCCTATCATGGGGCAGGGCTGGATGGCAGCGACTGGTCACTGGCCAAACTGATTTGGGAGTTGGACAAGGTGGACGGGCTGGAACGCATCCGTTTCACAACGTCCCATCCCAATGATATGGATGACGATCTGATCGCGGCGCACGGTGAGTGCGCCAAGCTGATGCCCTATTTGCATCTGCCAGTGCAGGCCGGATCGGACAAAATCCTCAAGCGGATGAACCGCGCCCATACCGCGGAAAGTTACATCCGTCTGATCGAGCGTATTCGAGCGGCACGGCCCGATATCCTGATTTCCGGCGACTTCATCGTGGGGTTCCCGGAAGAGACCGAAGAGGATTTTCAGGCCACGATGGATCTGGTCGAAGAGGTGAACTACGGCTACGCCTACTCGTTCAAATACTCGACCCGTCCTGGTACGCCCGCGGCTGAGCGCGCCCAGGTGCCGGAAGAGGAAAAGAATGATCGCCTGCAACGTCTGCAAGCTCTTCTGACCCGCCAGCAACGCGCTGCACAAGACGCCATGGTTGGGAAGACAGTTGGCGTATTGTTTGAACGTGAAGGACGTTTGCCGGGTCAAATGGTTGGCAAATCAGACCACCTGCACGCGGTCCATGTTGCTGATTGTCCATTGCCAAGCGGAACACTGGCACCTGTCAAAATCATCTCGTCAGGTGCAAATTCTCTCGCTGGCGCGCTTTTGACATAAGCGGAACCAGATCTGGTTTTGACCGCCATTGCGATGCTGGCGGTGGGCAATCGCCAACAAAAAGCCTGTGATTTGGCGATTTAGTGCCGCCAAGCCCATCATTTCATTAGAAGAATAGCTAAATTAGCGGTGTTTCGATTATTGGTTAATCGATACGAATTATCGTGAATTTCGTCACTGTGTGCCTTGAGCGGGCTCAATCGCTCTGCGTTGGCTCACATAACTTGGGCGGGGGCTCGAGTAAGGGAGTGTTCTATGAGTTGCACTGACTCAAAAAGACCGCTGACCTTGACCACTGCTATCGTCCTGGTCGCGTTGTCTATGGTCTTTCTGCCCGCTTTTGGATGGGCCCAAAATGCCCGGTTGGGCGAACGTTACATCCCGACAATCTGGGTGGATCCAGATGGATGTGAGCATTGGGTGATGGATGATGGTGTCGAAGGCTACATGACACCCCATGTCAGCCGTGACGGAATACCCGTCTGCCGACGCGGTGACATGTGCGGGCTCATGAGCGCGGATCAGTTTTTTTCAACTGACAGCCATCGGATCAGCACGGCCGGTCAGCAGCGGCTGCGCGAGTTCTTTTCACAATCCACCGCAACCTCGTTTGTCATTGTCGGTCATACCGACAATACAGCATCAGACGCGTACAATATGCGCCTCAGTTTCAACCGTGCGAACGCTGTGGCACGCGTTGCCGCGGCGAGTGGTGCGACAGTCACCGACGTCAGAGGGTACGGCGAAAGACAGCCTGCCGCGTCAAATGACACGGTCGACGGCCGGGCCAAGAACCGCCGTGTTGAAATCATGTGTATCCGGTAGGGTTATTAATCATGGGCGTTCCAAGGTCAGCCGTACTGCTTGTGAGCATCTGCATATTGTCTGCGTGCGCCGAGGCCATCGACAAAACCGCCGACCGCGGCTTTGACAGTAAACCGCTTTCCAGTCTCAAAGCCGGCATTTGGGTGGACCCCAACGGATGTGACCATTGGATTATCGATGATGGGCTTGAAGGTTACCTATCGCAGCGCCTCGACCCGCAGGGCAAACCGGTCTGCTCTGGAATTGCGCCGCCAACGACGGCAACCGGACCCTTCAAAGAAGGAAGTCCGTTCCCAGACCCGATTTGACGATGCAAACGCTGGAATTGCGCGTCGGTTTTGATGTTGACGGCACTGCAGCGCCAGCGAACGCCGCAGCACCGTAGGAAATTTGTTTCAGTCCTGTGAATTTCTCGCACCACCGCTTGCCACCGGGCATCACCTTTGGCACCCTTGAGTCAGAGCAGACAAGGAGAACAGATTGGCCATCGGCGCCCTGAACCCGGATCAAGACATGTCAGCGGAACAAGAACTGCTGATCGAATTTCCAGACAATCTCCTCATGGCCGCCCTTGTGGGTGAGCATTCCAAAAACCTCGTTCCGATCGAACAGCAGTTGCAGGTGCAAATCATGCACAAGGGCAACCAGTTGGCGGTTATAGGGGACCAAGACGGGCAGAAGCGCGCAGCCGAGGTGTTGCATGCGCTCTATGTCCGCCTTGAACAGGGTCGAGATGTTGAACAGGGCGACATCGACCGCGAATTGCGCATGGGCGGATCTGAGGCGGGAACTGGCACGCGTGCGGGTGACCAGCTTGAGATGTTCCGCGGCGGCAAGGTTGAGATCAAGACGCGAAAGAAGCTTGTTGAGCCGCGTACAGATGCTCAAAAAGCTTACGTAACTTCTCTGTTCGAGCGCGAATTGGCGTTTGGGATTGGCCCAGCAGGTACCGGTAAGACGTACCTTGCGGTGGCTGTGGGTGTGAACATGTTCATCAATGGCCATGTCGACCGCATCATTCTGTCCCGCCCCGCGGTCGAAGCGGGCGAAAAGCTGGGCTACCTGCCCGGCGATATGAAGGACAAGGTCGATCCATATATGCAGCCACTCTACGATGCGCTGAACGATTTCTTGCCTGGCAAGCAGCTCGCCAAATTGATCGAAGAAAAACGTATCGAAATTGCGCCACTTGCCTTCATGCGTGGACGCACACTGGCGAACGCGTTTGTCGTGCTGGACGAGGCACAGAATGCCACGACTATGCAGATGAAGATGTTTCTGACCCGCCTCGGCGAAGGGTCCCGCATGGTGATTACCGGCGACCGTAGTCAGGTGGATTTGCCGCGTGGTGTGCCATCGGGCTTGGCCGACGCAGAGCGCTTGCTGAAAACTATTCCGAAAATCAGTTTCAACTATTTCACCGCCAAGGACGTCGTACGCCATCCGCTCGTGGCTGCCATCATCGAAGCTTATGATGCCGACGCGCAGACCTAGCGCCAAAGAACCCGCGCAGAAAGCTCTTGTTCCGAACTGGTGGAACAGTCGTGACGATTGAAGTGATGCTTGAAGACGATCGCTGGATGGCAATCGCGCTTGAGCCATTGGCGGAGCGCGCCACAAGAGTGGCTTTTGAAATGCTTGGCCTGAACCCCGATAGATGTGAATGCGCTCTATTGGCCTGCGACGATGAGCAGATCACAACGTTGAATACCGAATTTCGGGATAAACCGGGCCCAACCAACGTACTGAGTTGGCCGGCTGCAGATTTGGTCGCCAAAACAGACGGCGCAAAACCGCGAACGCCTAGCCCGGATATCACAGGCGAGTTTGCGCTCGGTGACATCGCCATTTCCTACGATACCTGCGCCCGCGAAGCTGCGGAGGCTGGAAAATCCCTGGCCGATCACACAACGCATTTAATCATACATGGGCTTCTTCACCTGCTGGGGTACGACCACATTCGTGACCGGGATGCCACTTTGATGGAAGAAACTGAGGTCAAAATACTTGGCACTTTGGGTATAGATGACCCATATTCATTGGAATGACGGGGTATTCCCCTTTTCGGACAGGACTAATGGGCGACATAGAAGGAAGTTCTAACGCGGCGCAGAGCGCGCAGACGGACGAAACGGACTCGAACTCAGGGCTGCTTGGCCGCATCTTTGGCGCGCTTACCCCTTCCGGTTCAGAATCAGATGATAACGCAGTTGAACCCGCACGAGCAGATCTGCCTACGCACGGCATGATCAACTTGCGGCGCAAAACGATCGAAGACGTTGCCATTCCCAAGGCTGACATCGTGTCGGTACCCCATACGATTTCCAAAGATGAACTGGTGGACGTTTTTCGCGAAAGCGGGCTGACGCGGTTGCCTGTGTACGAAGGCACGCTTGATACACCCGTTGGATTTGCACATCTGAAAGACTTTGCGCTGACCCACGGATTCGAAAGCAGTGGCAAGGTGTTTGATCTGAAAACCATGCTACGCCCACTGTTATTTGTTCCACCTTCGATGCCAATTGGCGTGTTGCTTACGAAAATGCAGGCAGAGCGGCGTCATATGGCATTGGTGATTGACGAATATGGCGGAGTTGATGGGTTGGTCACCATCGAGGACCTCATTGAACAGGTCATCGGGGAAATTGAAGATGAACACGACATCGGAGAGGACCAGTCTTGGGTCAAAGAAAAGACAGGCTGCTACATGGCGCTGGCCAAAACATCTCTGATCGAATTCGAAACAGAGATCGGACAGTCTTTGACCGACCATGACGAGGTCGACGAAGAAGAGATAGACACCTTGGGCGGACTGGTTTTCATGCTGGCCGGTCGGATCCCGGCGCGAGGTGAGGTGGTTGTCCACCCCGACGGCCCGGAATTCGAGGTGGTTGAGGCCGATCCTCGCCGGATCAAACGCCTGCGCGTGCGCATCCCGGCGCAAACTGGATGACAGGATTAGGCAGCCCGCGTCGCCGTGTGCTGCTTGCCTTGGTCGCCGGCGCGGTTGGAGCGTTGGGGCTTGCACCTTACGGCATTTGGCCAGCAACCCTCGCTTCCCTGACGGCGGCCTTCGTTCTTTTTGACAGCGCGAGCAGCCGGCGGAATGCATGGATGACAGGCTGGGCCTTTGGCACCGGGTACTTTGCTTTGGCGCTGATCTGGATCGTCGAGCCTTTTCTGGTCGAACCTGAAGTTTATGGATGGATGGCACCTTTTGCGCTGCTCTTTTTGTCTGCTGGTCTCGCGCTCTTCTGGGCATTGGCGTTCACCATCGGGCACACGGCACCAAAGCACCTCCGAGCCCTGACGCTTGCGCTGGCTTTATCCGCGGCGGAGCTTACACGGGCTTACGTTTTCACCGGGTTCCCCTGGGCCGGGTTTGCGCAGATCTGGGTTGGGCATGGGCCCGATCAGCTATTGGCATTGATTGGTCCAAATGGCCTGGGTCTGATCACCATCATTGCGGGTTGGACATTGTCATCCTTGGTGACGGGTAGCACCTCATGGCCGCTGCGGGTTCTAGGTCTCGTACCGGTTGCTGCTGCTCTTGCATGGGGGTTCTTTTGGCAGTCTGCGTTGCCGCCCGTTTCTGAACGTGCAGAGATCGTGCGCCTTGTCCAACCCAATGCCCGGCAGGATCAGAAATGGGACCCGGAAATGATCCCGGTTTTCCTCGACAGGAAACTTGCGCTCTCGTCCCTAGAACCAAAGCCGGACTTGATCGTTTGGCCGGAAACCTCAGTCCCGACACTTATGGAATATGCTGGCCCGATCTTCGAAGAGATGTCCATCATAGCTCAAAGCACCCCGATCGTTGCCGGCATTCAAAGACGCGCAGATCGCAGGCTTTACAACGCGGCCGTCCTGATCGAAGAGGGTGCGCCGTCGCAGGTTTACGACAAACATCATTTGGTGCCCTTCGGCGAATACATACCCTTTGGCGATATCGCGGCGCGATTTGGCCTGCATGGGTTTGCCGCCCGCGAAGGACAGGGGTTCAGCGCTGGCCCAGGCCCAGAACTTATCGACCTAGGACCGCTTGGGCGCGCCCTGCCGTTGATCTGCTACGAAGCCGTTTTTCCTCAACTCTCTCGCACCGCCGAGCGCGCGGACATGTTGATCCAGATCACCAACGACGCGTGGTTTGGAGAGCATTCCGGCCCCTATCAGCATCTGGCGCAAGCGAGGATGCGCGCAATTGAGCAGGGCCTCCCTATGATCCGTGTGGCAAACACAGGCATATCCGCGATGATCGATCCCTTTGGACGGATCACTGCCGACATTCCCTTGGGTGAAGCAGGATACATCGACGCACAACTGCCCAGCCCTTTGCCCAAAACGTTTTATGCTCAAACGGGTGATTGGCCGATGGTTCTACTGCTGTTTTTTGCCGGTCTTGGTCTTTTGATACGTATTCGGCAGAGTACGTAATCCAGATTGCGATTGACCGCACTGCACAGCCCGCGTAAGCGCTGTCGCTATGGCTCTCGCAACGGCTTCCTGGCGTGAGAGTAGACACATTAATGGAGCACCTTCATGGCCCGAAACAACTACACGTTTACCTCGGAATCGGTTTCCGAGGGCCACCCGGATAAAGTTTGCGACCGGATCTCGGACGCTGTTCTGGACGCTTTTTTGTCAGAGGAACCCGAAGCGCGCGTTGCGGCTGAAACTTTTGCAACGACGAACCGCGTCGTCATCGGTGGCGAGGTTGGTTTGTCTGACCAAGACAAACTGCATGACTACATGGGAAAGATCGACGAGATTGCTCGGGCCTGCATCAAAGACATCGGATACGAGCAGGACAAGTTTCACTGGAACACGTGTGAAATCACAAACCTGCTGCATGAACAATCCGCACATATCGCTCAGGGCGTCGATGCCGCGGCGGACAAGGAAGAGGGCGCCGGCGATCAGGGCATCATGTTTGGCTATGCCACGACAGAAACGCCTGCATTGATGCCTGCACCGATCCAGTATTCGCATGCAATCCTCCGTCGCCTCGCGGAAGTGCGCAAAGACGGTACAGAACCTGCGCTGGGCCCGGATGCAAAATCTCAGCTGTCTGTTGTTTACGAAGATGGCAAACCCGTTCGCGTCAGCTCTGTCGTGCTATCGACCCAACACCTGGACGAAGCGTTAAGTTCAGACGACATTCGCGCGATTGTGGAGCCTTACATCACACAAGCGCTGCCAACCGGCTGGTTGACGAATGAGACCCAGTGGCACGTGAACCCAACAGGCAAGTTCGTCATCGGTGGTCCGGACGGGGATGCCGGCCTGACCGGACGCAAGATTATCGTGGATACTTACGGTGGCGCTGCACCCCATGGCGGTGGTGCATTTTCTGGTAAAGATCCCACCAAAGTGGATCGCTCTGCTGCATATGCCGCCCGTTATCTGGCTAAAAACGTGGTTGCAGCCGGAATGGCGCAGCGCTGTACTATCCAGCTCAGCTATGCGATCGGGGTTTCTCATCCTTTGTCGATCTATGCAGATACCCATGGCACAGGCGAGGTTGAACCAGCTCTGATCGAAAAAGCCGTGCGTGCATCAATGGATCTTACGCCGCGTGGCATACGGGAGCATCTTCAACTGAACAAGCCGATTTACCAGCGCACCGCGGCTTACGGCCATTTTGGTCGGGAGCCCGATGCGGATGGTGGCTTCTCTTGGGAAAAAACCGACCTGGTCGACACACTGAGGAAGGCTATTTGATATGTTCTTGACGCGCGGTCTTTTTCTGGCCTTGGCGTTCTGCGCCGGGCCGCTGGCCGCGCGCGAGGCGACGCCCAAGCTTTATGTTGAGGGCGAGACGCTTGTTTATGACACCACCAATGCCTCCGAAGGCTATTCCGAGATCGAAAGTGAAGATGTCGAAATCCTCCGCGCTCTTTTGCAAGCCAACCCCGACGTCACTCTACTAAAGCTGACATCCAGCGGCGGCTCTGTTTGGGCCTCCCAAGTAATCAGCGATATCGTGATCGATTTCGGACTGGATACCCAGGTAGATGGTGATTGCGACAGCTCCTGCGTGATCATCTTTCTTGCAGGCGAAAACCGCACTATGACCCGCGGCTCTCGTTTAGGGTTCCACCAGATACAGTGGAGCGCCGAAAACATCCGCGAGTACTACGAGCGCGAAGCTGAAGACTTCGGTTGGGGAACGCCTTGGGAGTTTGCGGAATGGATGTACCTTGATACCCAGCAAGAGGTATACCGTACACTCAATTACATGGTATCGCGCGGGGTCGATCCGGGTTTTGCCATCCAATCGATCCGCAAACCTGATGGGAATATGTGGCGTCCGTATCGGGCTATTCTGAGCGCGGCGGGTGTGCTGACGGAGTGAGGGGATAGCCCATGATTTTTTATGATTGCCCGACGGCACCCAGTCCGCGTCGCGCGCGGATGCTGATCGCTGAAAAAGAGGTGCGGCTAGAGACCCGCTCAATAAATCTCCGGGCCGGAGAACATCTGAAGCCGGACTTTCTTGCCATCAACCCGCGTGGAACGGTGCCCGTTCTGGTCACCGATACCGGTACTGTATTGACTGAAAATCTGGGGATCGCGGCCTTTCTGGAAGCCGCCTTTCCAGAAATACCGATGATGGGTCGCACCCCTGATGAAACGGGGGAGATCTGGATGTGGACGACAATCTGCGAGCAGCAGGGTGGGCTTCCAATGTCCGAGGCATTGCGAAACGCGTCGCCTGCTTTGAAAAACCGGGCTTTACCCGGTCCGGTACCTTACGCACAGATCCCAGAGTTAGCCGAACGCGGACGCGCGCGACTGGCGGCGTTCTTTGATCTACTCGAAGACAGGCTGACGGGCCGCGACTGGCTTGCGGGTGATGGCTTTTCGCTGGCAGATCTAACCGGCTACGTGTTTGTTGATTACTCGCGCGTTGTGAAAATGCAGCTCCCCGCCTCACATAAAGCGGCGTTGGCATGGTTTGATCGGGTTGCATCCCGCCCCAGTGCGCAGCTTTAGTTCCGCCGTATTTTGATCCTTATAGTCTGTAGTTTATTGCATCGGTAATTGACGGACACCTCTCTTTTGCATTGGTCAATGTATTGCCGTTATCACTGACTGCGATCCGGGTTGCTCCCTTTTCCCCCTTGGCGTACACGCCTGCGCCATGAGCACACCGACACGCCCGCACCGCAACTTCTATGGCCGCCTGAAAGGGAAAGCGCTGAAAAAAAGCCAGAAAGCTTATCTTGATGAGGATTTGCTCGCATTGTCCCCCGGCGCGGTGGATTGGGACGACAATCCGGAACGCGCGCCACTCGATCTGAAGAGCTTGTTTCATGGCCGTGATATCTGGCTTGAGATTGGCTTTGGCGGTGGGGAACATCTGGTGCATCAGGCGGCCCAAAACCCAGACATCGGGATCATCGGAGCAGAGCCTTATATCAATGGTGTGGCGATGCTATTAGGCAAAATCCGCAGGGGTAAGGTGAAGAACCTCGCCGTGTATCCGGGTGATGCGCGTGACTTGATGGACGTTCTGCCTTCTGCCTCGATTTCAAAAGCTTTTCTGCTGTATCCGGATCCATGGCCTAAAACCCGTCATCACCGTCGCCGCTTTGTGACACCTGAACATCTGGAGCCGCTGGCGCAGTGCATGAAACCAGGGGCCGAATTCCGGGTCGCGACAGACATCCCGGATTACGTGCGTCAAACGCTGGAAGAAGTGCCTAGGGCGGGCTTTACATGGCTTGCTGAGACAGCTGCAGACTGGCGCATCCCTTGGGAGGACTGGATCTCTACCCGGTACGAACAAAAGGCCCTGCGCGAGGGGCGTGTGCCGCACTACCTGACTTTCCGCAAGCAGGGATAAGCCGGAAACCGTCTGTTCCGCTGGACCGTCGCGCGGCGATTGGGTAAGCCCGGCGAAGAACCCCAAGACTATGAAAGGTTTCCATGTCTGGTCACGGCGATCCCATTCCCATGATGTCCCGCCCCTGTCGCACGTTGAAAGGTGTGGCCGAGGTGCCTGGCGACAAGTCGATTTCGCATAGGTCTTTAATTCTTGGCGCTCTCTCCGTTGGTGAAACGCGCATCACCGGGTTGCTGGAAGGGCAGGATGTGCTGGATACGGCCAAGGCAATGCGGTCGTTCGGAGCCGACGTCACCGATCACGGCGGTGGTGAGTGGAGTGTGCATGGCGTGGGGGTCGGTGGATTTGCTGAACCGGATCACGTGATTGATTGCGGCAACTCGGGCACTGGTGTTCGGTTGATCATGGGCGCGATGGCGACCTCTCCGATCACCGCAACCTTCACAGGTGACGCCAGTTTGAACGGCAGACCCATGGCGCGAGTTACCGATCCTTTGGCCTTGTTTGGAACTCAGTCCGTCGGGCGAGAGGGTGGCCGCTTGCCGATGACAATTGTGGGTGCGGTTGATCCTATCCCGGTACGTTATGAGGTGCCGGTTCCATCGGCCCAAGTGAAATCGGCGGTCCTGCTGGCAGGTCTTAACGCGCCGGGGGAGACCGTGGTGATCGAGAAAGAGGCCACGCGCGACCATACCGAGCGTATGCTGAGCGGTTTTGGAGCTGACCTGACAGTTGAGGATACCGAAGATGGTCGCGTCATAACGCTCAAAGGTCAGCCGGAATTGAAGCCGCAGGTCATTACCGTGCCGCGTGACCCTTCCTCCGCAGCGTTTCCAGTCTGCGCGGCTCTCATTGTGCCAGGCTCTGACGTGCTGGTGCCGGGCATCGGATTGAACCCAACGCGCGCAGGACTTTTTACTACGCTTCGGGACATGGGCGCCGATCTGGTTTTTGAGAACATGAGAGAGGAAGGTGGCGAACCAGTCGCTGATCTTCACGCGCGCTACTCGCCTGACATGAAAGGGATCGAAGTCCCGCCCGAACGCGCAGCCAGCATGATCGACGAATATCCGATCCTGTCGGTAGTGGCCGCGAATGCAACCGGTGACACGGTGATGCGCGGTGTCAAAGAATTGCGGGTGAAGGAAAGCGATCGGATCGACGCGATGGCCACGGGCCTGCGCGCCAATGGGGTCACTGTCGAAGATGGTCCAGATTGGTGGACCGTCACCGGTCGTGGCGCTGGCCAAGTGCCGGGCGGCGCCACCTGTGCCAGCCATCTTGATCATCGGATCGCCATGTCATTCCTGATCCTGGGGATGGCTGCGCAATCCGCCGTATCAGTTGATGACGGCGGCCCCATTGCCACGTCTTTCCCAATCTTTGAAGCATTGATGGGCAATCTCGGTGCGCAAATTGTCCGGAGCAATCAGTGAGTTTTGCCGTCGCGATTGATGGTCCGGCCGCTGCGGGTAAAGGCAC
This sequence comes from uncultured Aestuariivita sp., assembly GCA_964402685.1. GTDB lineage: Bacteria > Pseudomonadota > Alphaproteobacteria > Rhodobacterales > Rhodobacteraceae > Aestuariivita. The sequence goes on from CAYODE010000003.1 coordinate 78,222, forward strand.
CGTCTCCCGCGCGGTGGCCGAACATTTTGGGTTTGCGCATCTCGACACTGGCCTTCTGTACCGCGCAGTGGGGTATGCCGTTCTATCCGGCATCGACCCGGTCGAAGCCGCGCATGCGTTAGAAGCCGAGGCCTTGGAAAACCCCGATCTGCGCAGCCCGCAAGTGGCGGATGCGGCGAGCAAGGTTGCTGTCATTGCCGATGTGCGGGCCGCGTTGGTCGACTTTCAACGCGCTTTTGCGCGTAGGTCTGGCGGCGCGGTTCTGGATGGTCGCGACATTGGCACGGTCATTTGCCCCGATGCCGAGGCCAAGCTGTTTGTAACCGCTTCGGCCGAAGTGCGGGCGGAACGTCGGTTCAAGGAATTGCAAGAGCGTGGACTTGCATCCGACTTCGAACGCGTTCTTGCTGATGTGCGCGCCCGCGATGAACGCGACACGAACAGGGCCGAGGCGCCATTGCGACCCGCCGAAGACGCGATCATGATCGACACATCCGACATGTCGATTGACGCCGCCATTTCGGCAGCGATCTCGGTTATTGAATCCCGCCGCAGCGCCTGATCGCGCCTCTGTCACGAAAAGCTGTTTTGTTTCTGCAGCCCTGTTCGCTTTACCTTATCGGTAATTGGATCGGAGTGACCGTTATGAAACAAGTTATCGTCGCAACCTGCCTGGCGCTGGGCCTCTTGTTCCCGACAATCGGGCTGACACAAGAGGCGGAGCCACCTGCTGATGTGGGTGAACCACCTATGAGCATAGAACGCATGGCAGAGATCCTGACGGCAATCGACCCTGAACTTCTTCGAAACGGCCCCTCGTTCCAACTCACGCTGGCGGACATTCCCGTTCTCGTCATTAGTGATCCACAGGCGGATCGGATGCGGGCCATGGTACCGATCCGCTCTGCAGATGGTCTTGAACCAGACGAATTGATGCGCCTGATGCAGGCGAATTTCGATACAGCATTAGACGCGCGTTATGCTGTGGCGCAGGGACGCCTTTGGGGCGTTTTTATCCATCCACTTTCCCCGCTGAAACGTGAACAACTGATCTCCGGTCTGATCCAGACAGTCAACGTCGCGCGCACTTATGGCCAAAGCTACTCTGGTGGGGCCCAGGTGTTTGGTGGCGGAGATTCTAACGACATTTACCGACAGTTGCTCGAAGAGCTTCTGAAGAAAGGTCAGGAGCTTTAACGGGCGGGGGCCTCGGTCGCAAACACCTCTTCCGCAAAGCGGCGCGCAGTTTCGAATACGTCGCTCTGTGTCAGGTACAATAGATGCCCTTCGCCTGGGTATCCATAGATCTGCTCGGCACCTAGCTGACGGGCAAATCTCAACGTTTGGTTGATGGAAAACACCGGGTCTTCCAAACCGACATAAATCCGCAAGCGCACTTTGCTCAAATCCAGGTTCTCGGGCAGCTCCCAACTGCGCAAATATCGCGCGTGCGATTGGGCCAGTCGCTTCTCGGGCGGACCTAGATTGGTCTCTCCCCGATGGGTCCGCGCGGTTTCGATTACACGTTCGCGAAACTCCGGTATCGGCGCCGCGTTCCGTCCCCGTAGCAGGATTTGCCAGTACTCGATCCAAACATCCACGGGGTCCAAGCTTTTTGCTCGTGCTGCCGATCGCACGATATCGGACGCGCCCCGCACCAGCGTCGGCATCCCTCCACCCCGCTCCACCGCCGGTGAGATGGCGGCCACGGGCACCACCCGATCCCCTGCGATTTGCGCGGCTGCAAGGATGGCGATCGCTGCGCCTGATGAATATCCGACCAGAGCCACCTCCTTGTCCGGGTATCGGTTGGCTAAACCCGCGATCCGCCTCGCCGATCCTTCGATGTCGAGCGGCGTAACTGGCATACCGTCCAAACCCGGAAAGCGGTAATACGCATCTGCAAATCCGCCTCTGCTCCAACCGTCTGCCGGGCCATACATCGTTATTGAGGTAAGCGAACCCGGGACGAAAATGACCAATCGGTCAGCGCGTGCGATGTCGACCGAATTATGCAAAAGCGGGTCTTTTTGATCGTGCAACGGTTGTTCGTATACCGTGCAACCCGCGGCAAGAAGACAAAGAAGAGCTGAGGCGTGGATCAACCTTCGGGACAACTTCCCGAAATCACGCTCCGGACGGGCGCGCATTCGAAGCCAGGATTTTACGTTTGAGATCATGGGCGATGCCAACCTCAAGCGCCGCCATCAGGGGCGATCCATCCTCACGCAGCTTGCGCAAACTGTCTGTTGGGATCATCCAGCAATAGGCCTCTTGCACAACATGTGCTGTCGCGGACGCAGGCCCACCGTCCACCAAGGACATCTCACCCACGAAATTGCCGGGTTCGCAATGCCCCACAACGCGGCCATCGACGATGATTTCGACCTCACCTGAGAGCAGGTAGATCAGGTGGCTGACCGGTTTGCCTTGTTCCGTCAGATCGGCTCCGGGATCAGCATCGAGCCACATTCCCATATCGAGGAGCTTGCGCGCTTCTCGAGGGGACAGGGTAGGCAGGCGTTCTGCTATCATGCGTTTCTCATCTTCATTGAACTGTGCGCGCCGATTGGCATTCCAGATCAGAAAGATCTGCACGACGTTCACGATGATCAACATCGCCTCCCAGAATACGGTGACTGGGTCATGTAACCATATCGCTCCGTAGGCCAAAGCGACGATGGCCGACAAAATGACAAAGATCCGCAGCCAGGTGATCGAGCGCATGAGCATCGAAATCACCAGCAGCAGGTAGGCAAAATGCCCTACCATCGCTCCAGGAGAAAGCGCGGATTCGAGGGTTAATTCCAAAAGTCATCCTCAGCAGGTATGTCGACCTGCTGGGTTATAGCGCGTCCGCCGCGTGACACCAGAGTGTGGGCACACAACGAAGAGCTGCACAAAATGGATTGGCCGGGTTTTGCTAGCTGCGCCTACTTAATGCGCAACAAGAAGATCGTGTGAACGAGGTGATCGCAAGAAGTGAGATACCGGAAAGGATCCGTCACTCACAAACACGCGATCGAACTTCATACCTTTGCGGATGGAAACGGTAATGGTCATGCAACAGAAGAGACAGCTTTGACTCAAATCGCTCGCTGGAGTTTTCCGCAGGTGTGCGGGGAAGAAGGGGCTCAAGCTCTGGATCCAGTGTGAGGCTCTGACAGATCGCCAAATCGCGAACACTGATGTTTTCCAAGTCTCGCAAGTCGATCAAGTATCCGTTCTTTCGGCTTACCGTCGCGCCGAAAGTCAGCGGCGGATCAAGACCAATTCGATTAGAACTGGACCCGAATTGGGCCGTTTCGCCTTGCCATTTGGTTCCTGTCACAAACAGCAGGTCAAAACGCCCTGGGGGTACAAGAACGCGGAAAAACTCTCCTCCTCGAACATAAGCGGCCAAAACTGGCTCGCCTGACGTGATCTCTCGGAGTTGCAGGAAGACGTCCGTTCCGCTGTTGGTTTTGATTTGTAGGGGAAGTGTCGCTGCAAGGCCTGAACGGTTCCACATTAACCCTTTGGGTCGTTCTGCGGCTTCAGCAAAGGAAGATAGGAGAAGGATCAAGCCAAGAACCAACAAGATCGGGATCGTTTTGGCTTGGGACGTGTTCGCGTCCTCTCCCAACGCGGATGACATTCTCACACCCTAAGTAACGTAGGTGACGTCATAGCCGAACGTGACCGATGCGTCAGGTGGTAGAGCAATGCTGTTGGGCCGCTTCGCAATTTCAGGCCCATCTCCAATCAAAGACGCAGTTCCATGCCACGGTTCTATACATAAGAATGGCGCGCCAACTGGCCGCCACAAAGCGAGATCCGGCAGGTTTTTGAATGTGAGGTCAAGAAAAGGTCCCTCATCGGGACCATATCGCAGCGCGACAGCACCATCTGGAAAAACCAATGCGTCATTTTCAAAAAGCGTGTCGGTGACTTCGAGTTCACCTTTTTCAAATGGGCCGGGAACCAACTTGCTCTCCAATAGGCCATCCGATCGCAATGGTCTCTGCCGAAGGTTGTCACCACGTGCCAACCGCACTTTGTGCGGTGTCTCTGCTCCGGGCAGTGGGTAGCAAAATGCAGGATGAAAGCCAAAGCCGAACGGCATCGGGACCCTGCCCTCATTGGAAATCTCGACACTCACGGAAAGGGTCGCCTGATTGATTTGATGAATGACAGCAAGTTTGAAATCAAACGGATACACCGCCCGCGTTTCCTTGGAGGCACGCAGAACATGCTGGCAACTGTCATCCGCTCGCTCTTCAAGCGTAAAGGGTAGCCGCCGTGCCAAGCCATGTTTATTCATTTTGGCAGTCAGACCACCGGACTCGACAATATCATCTACCGCGCGGCCCACGATCGGGAAGAGAAGGGGCGCTCGTCCTGTCCAGTATTTGCCATCTCCATGCCAGAGAAGATCTTGTCCTGACGCGGTGCGGAGATACTGCATCTCGGCGCCCATCGACGCGACCGCGAGGGTGAGATGGTCCGAAGACACGGTGCAAAGTTTCTCATGCATTGTGCGTTTCAACCTTCTGTTTGTACTTATGGTCTCACACACGGCGTTGGTCAGAAACTGAAAACTGCACGACTTCGACAATGCTTGCATTGGCGGCAGCGTGAATGCGCGCAATTCCTTTTGATGTGACACCATTCGTGGTTCAGTCCGGCACAGCTTTGCCGCCGAACGTTTTACAGACAGAGTACGCTTGATCCGCATGGAATTACCCGCTATAGGGCGCGGGTCGAAGCGGCGGGGACAGCTGTGCGACCAAGGACTTGAGCAGGGTCGGTGCAAACCGGCCCTTCGTTTTTGGACCACATGAAAGCGCGTCGCAGACCAACTGAAACTGACAAAGACCGGCGGAGACAACCGCATGGCCCGAAAGATGTAAACGTAAAGGAAACCGAGACCTAATGGCTCAAAACGCATCCATGGAGGAATTCGAAGCCCTCCTGAACGAAAGCTTCGAAATGGACACACCCGAGGAAGGGTCTGTCGTAAAAGGCAAAGTCATCGCAATCGAAGCGGGGCAAGCAATCATCGACGTAGGCTACAAAATGGAAGGCCGCGTCGAACTCAAAGAATTCGCAAATCCCGGTGAAGCCCCCGAAATCGCAGTTGGCGACGAGG